>CAXNKO010000142.1:0-5819 GCA_964202685.1 Caulobacterales bacterium | reverse complement strand
ACGCCAATCCGGGCGACAAGGCCGCGGAGGAGCGTTTCAAGCGGGTGAGCGCGGCCTTTGACCTGCTGGGCGACACCGAAAAACGCCGAAAGTTCGATGGGGGCGAGATCGACGCGGACGGGCGCGCGACGTTTGGCGCCAGCCCCTGGGGCGGCGGCGGCCCGTTCCGGCCGGGGTCAGGCGGGCGCGCCGAGAGCTTCGAAGGCGTCGATCTGAACGACATCCTGGGCGACATCATCGGCCGCGGCGGTCGCCGCGGCGCCGCCGCCGGCGGTGTCGGCGGGTTCGCCCAGCGCGGCGGCGATGTGCGGGCCAAGCTTGAAATCGACCTGGAGGAATCCGTCGCAGGGGGCAAGAAGCGCATCGCCTTCGCCGACGGCCGCACCATCGACGTGAACATCCCCAAGGGGGCCGCCGACGGCCAGACCTTGCGCCTCAAGGGCCAGGGCTCGCCGGGCCGGGCCGGTCCCGGCGACGCCTTCATCGAGATCGCCGTCCGGCCGCATGCGATCTACCGCCGCGAGGGCGAGGCGCTGGTGATGGATCTGCCGGTGACCGTCTATGATGCGGTGTTGGGCGGCAAGGTCGAGGCGCCGACGCCGGACGGCCCGGTGACGCTCACCGTCCCCAAGGGCGCCAATTTTGGCGCCCGCCTGCGGTTGAAGGGGCGGGGCATGGCCGACGCCCAGGGCCGGCGGGGGGATCTGTTCGCCCGGTTGGTGGTCATCCTGCCGGAGACGCCCGACCCTGACCTGGAGTCCTTCGCGCTCGAGTGGCGCAAGGCGCGACCCTATAAGCCGCGCCGGCGCAGCTGACGAATGTCGCAACCCGGATGTAAACGCTGTATTCACGCGGGGTTCAGCGCAAACCGCGTAGGTCGTTTTGGATGAACCCCGTTGCCGCCCTCGCTGTCCTCGTGCTCGCCAGCGCGACGCCGTGGGTGGCCGGCGCGCAGCCTTTCCCGGGCGCGAGGTTCAGCGGCGATGGCGAGCAGGACCGCGCCCGCGACGCGGTGCGGCAGGGCCGCCAGATTCCCCTTTCTCGCGTTCTCGCGATGATCGCCAGCCGCACCCCCGGCCGCCACCTGAACACCACCCAGGGCGACGCCGGCGGCCGCGCAGCCTATTTCGTCCAATGGCAGTTGCCGGACGGTCGGGTGGTGATCTTCATCGTCGACGCCGAGAGTGGCGCGCTGCTGTCGCGCCAGGGTGACTAGAGTTCCGACAGATTCGCTTCGATCATACGGCGGATCACTGGAGTTTTGTTTATGCATTATTTTTTCCAAGCCTCGGCCGTCGCCTTGGTTTGGATCGACGTACCAGACCGTGACTTCGAAAGGCTCCTGACGTGCGCATTCTGCTGGTGGAAGACGATCCCGACCTATCGCGGCAGCTGAAGCTGGCCTTGGGCGACGCCGGCTATGCGGTGGACCACGCCCCGGACGGTGAGGAAGCCCAGTTCCTCGGCGAGACCGAGCCCTATGACGCGGTGATCCTCGACCTGGGCCTGCCGAAGATCGATGGAGTGTCGGTGCTGGAGCGCTGGCGGCGCGAGAAGGTCGCGGCCCCGGTGCTGATCCTCACCGCCCGCGGCGCCTGGAGCGAGAAGGTGGCGGGCTTCGACGCGGGCGCCGACGATTATCTGACCAAGCCGTTCCACACCGAGGAGCTGCTGGCGCGGCTGCGCGCCCTGCTGCGCCGTTCCGCCGGCCACGCGGCGCCCAATCTGACCTGCGGCGGCCTGCGTCTGGATCCCCGCGCCGCGCGCGCCTCGGTGAACGGCGAGCCGCTGAGGCTTACCTCGCTGGAGTATCGGCTTCTGCATTACCTGATGATGCACACCGGCCGGGTGATCAGCCGCACCGAACTAGTGGAACATCTCTACGATCAGGATTTCGACCGCGATTCCAACACCATCGAGGTGTTCGTTGGCCGCGTGCGCAAGAAGATCGGGGCCGATCGCATCGAGACGGCCCGCGGCCTCGGATACCGCCTGGTCTGCCCGCCGGGAGAAGAGGCGGGCGCGCCCGCCGGTCCGTGATCCTGGGCGAACTCCGCGGCGGCTCGCTTGTCCGCCGCCTGGTGATCCTGGCGGCCGGGATGAGCCTTGGCTTCCTGATGGTCACCGCCGTCGTGCTGGTGCTGCTGTTCCAGCAGGCGGCGCTGCGGCGGCTCGACCAGCGACTTGGCGAGCTGGTGGACAATCTGCTGGCCGCCTCCACCATCAGCGAGGGCGGCGGTGTCGTCGGGCCGGCGCTCACCGATGAACGGGCCGTGCGGGCCTATTCGGGGCGCTACTGGCAGATCGCCGAGCCCGCGCCGGGCGGGGGCGCCAGGGCGCTGGTGCGATCGCGCTCGCTCTGGGACAGCGAACTGAAGGTCCCTCGCGAGGTGATGGCCGAGCTCAAGGCGAACCCTGGCGCGCCAGTGGCCTACGAGGCCCGCGGGCCGTTGGGCGAACCCGTGCGAGCCCGCGCCTCGGCTGCGCACCTTCCCGGCCGCGCGGCCCCGGTAATCTTCCTGGCGGCGGAAGACCGCACGCCGGTGGACCGCGACGTGCGCGGATTCATGGCCGCGACCGCCACAGCGTTCGCGCTGCTGGCCGCAGGCATGGTGGCGGCGGTGGTGGTTCAGGTGCGGGTTGGGCTGCGGCCGCTGTTCGATCTGCGCCGGGAGATCGCGGAGGTGCGGCGCGGCGGCGCCGAGCGGCTGGTGCGGAAATATCCCACCGAACTGACCCCGCTGGCCGA
Source organism: Caulobacterales bacterium (assembly GCA_964202685.1). Taxonomy (GTDB): domain Bacteria; phylum Pseudomonadota; class Alphaproteobacteria; order Caulobacterales; family Caulobacteraceae; genus Phenylobacterium. Next base: position 3,070 of record CAXNKO010000142.1, on the reverse strand, counting down.
CGAACTCAACGCCCTGATGGCTCACAACCAAGAAGTCGTGGAACGCCAGCGAACCCACGTTGGAAACTTGGCGCATGCGCTCAAGACCCCGCTGACGGTCATGCTGACCGAAGCGGCGCAGCGGCCGGGGCCCCTGGGCGAAGTGGTCTCACGCCAGGCCGAGGTGATGCGCCAGCAGGTCGACCACCACCTTCGCCGCGCCCGCGCGGCGGCACGGGCCCAGGGGCAGGGGCAGCGCACGCCGGTGGCCGAGGTGCTGGACGAGCTGGCCCGCACGCTGGAGCGCATTCACCTGGACAAGGGCGTCGCCATCGATTGGGACGCCGACGAAACGCTCAGCTTTCAGGGGGAGCGCCAGGATCTGCTGGAGTTGGCCGGCAACCTCATGGAAAACGCCTGCAAGTGGTGCAAGGGGCGGGTGCGGGTGCGGGCCGACGCCTTGTCGCCGGAGCGTTTCGTGCTGACCATCGAAGACGATGGCAAGGGGTTGCCGCCGGAGCGCCGCCACGAGGTGCTGCAGCGCGGCGCGCGGCTCGACGAGACGGCGCCGGGCTCGGGCCTGGGCTTGTCCATTGTCGACGAGCTGGCGCGGGCGTACGGCGGCGCGCTCAGTCTGGACGTCGCCAGCCTGGGCGGGCTGGCTGTCCGCCTTGAGCTGCCCCGCGCCGAAATCTAGAAAACTTAATGTTCGGAAAACCTTAACCGCTGTGGGGCATCAATCGGCGGCGCGGGAATAGTCCCGTGCGGAATAGCCAATGCCCGGCCTGACCGAGCGCAAGATCGAGATCGTCCGCAGCCTGATGGAGGTCTCGCCCGATCGTGTCGTTGGCGCCCTGCGCGAGGCCCTGGCGTCGACGTCCGGCGATGACGCCATGGCGGATGTTCGCCGACTGGTCGAGGCTGAGGCGAAGGACCGGCGCCTGCGGAGCATCGCCCTGGAGCCCGCCTCGGCGCTGTTCACCGCGGACGGCCGCGCCACGGACCGCCTGACCTTTCCCGCCGCCGCCCTGGCGCTGATCTGGAAGGGCGTCAAGGCCCAGGCGCCAGACCAGGTGGAGATGCTCGGCCTGCGTGTTGACGACGTCTGGTCGGACGGCAGCCCGACCGAGATCCAGGACCTGCTTGCCGAGACGGTCGCCCAGTCCTTGCGATCAAGGTCGCCGCAGGTGTTCGCCCAGGCGGCGGCGCTGTGCGACCAGGCTCGTCCGGACGGCGCCGACCTCGCGATCTCCTGTTTCGAACTTTGTCCCGAGGTCCGGCGCGCCGCCGCGAAACTCGGCGACTGGATCGTGCGCCGCACGGCCGAGAACGCCACCGCCGCGCGGTTGGCCTATAAGGACGCCGTGGCCGTGGCGGAGGACGCCGGGGGCCGCTTCTTTGAACTCCTGTCCACCCAGCTGCCTCAGCCGTGGATGATCCTGCGCATCATCTCGGCGGTCATGGATCGGCCCGCCGAGCGGTTCATGGCGCAGACCGAGTTCGCCCCTTTCGCCGAGCGGCTGATGGACGCCATTGATCAGGGGTTGGTTGAGTTCGCCCGCTTCGACGTGGACGGCGGCGCCGCGGCAGGTGTCGCGGCCGCCAAGGCCGTGGAACTGGCGACAGCTCAGATCACGGAGCTGGAGGAGGCGATCGAGCTTTCCCGCGAGGGACCCTGGGGTAGACGTGTCGCCAAACAGAGGCAAGGCATCGCCGCCGGCGTTGAGCGGCGCCTGAAGGACGCCGAGAAGGCCGTCTGGGTGGCGCTTCCCACCCAAAGCACGAGGGTGCAGAAGCTGACCAAGCGGACGCCGAGCCTGGTCGGGGAGCCTGACGCCACCGCCGTCCGGCGCGCGGTCGGACTGCTCACCTTCGCCAATGAAATCCGCTCGAGCGCGAACCGCGGTGGGTTTGCCGCGGCCCAGACGAAGCTGGCGGAGGCCCTCGACGACGATCTTGAGGCCTACATCGAGGACGTGCTTGAGGTCCTGCGTCACGACGATGGGGAGATGGCGCCGGCCGCCCAGCATCACCTGGCGGTGGTGGCCGAGTTCGTCCGCCTGATTCATGACCGCAAGGCCGCCGAGCTGGTGCGCAGGCGCGCCGCCGCTGCGGCTGCGGTGGCGGAGACGCCGGCCACAGCGGCGTAAAACACAGCCGCCCCTCGCGCCGGCGACGCTCTTCGTATACATGCCGCGCATGGTGTTTTTCTGGATCGCCGCCGGCGTGCTCTCCGCGCTCGCCGCGGGCCTCGTCCTGCACCGCGGGGCGAGCGGCGCGGGCGGGTCGATCGATCCCACCGTTCCGCTCTATCAACGCCAACTGGCTGAGATCGACGATCTGGCCGAGCGCGGTCTGCTGGCCGCCGAGGAGCGAAAGCTCGCCCACGCCGAGGCGGCGCGGCGGCTGCTGGCCGCCAGCGACCAGACCGAGCCCGACTGGACGGACCGCGGTCGCACCACCACACTGGTCACGGCGGCGGCGGCGCCGATCCTGGCCGTGGCCGCCTATCTCATGGTGGGATCACCCGGTCTCGGCGACATGGGGTTCGCCACCCGGCTGAGCGGCTGGCGCGCCGCGGATCCCAGCACGCTCACCCCGCCCGAAATGGCGGCCGTGCTGACGGTGATGACCCGAGAGCGGCCCGGCGACCCGGAGGCATTCCGTTACCTGGCCATGGCCCGAGGGGCCTCAGGCGACCCCGCCGGCGCGGTGCGGGCGCTGAAGCGGGCGATCGCGGTCGCGCCGCAGCGGGCGGATCTCTGGGAGGCGCTGGGGGAGGTGCTGATCGTCGGCGGCGGCGGCGGGGTCCCGCCCGAGGCCGACGCGGCGTTCCGTCAGGCGCTGCAACGCGATCCGGGATCGATTGTCGCGCGGTTTCATCTGGCCCGCACCCAGGTGATCGGCGGTGACCGCAAGGCGGGGCTGGCGGCCTGGCGCCGGCTGCTGACGGAAATGCCCGCCAGCGACCCGCGGCGCGAGTCTGTGCAGGCGGCGATCGATGCGGCCGAGCGCCCGCCGGTCGGGCCGGCCTCGGGGGCCCCGGCGATGGCGGCGATACGTGGCATGGTGGCCAGTCTGGCGGCTCGGC
>CAXNKO010000141.1:0-5844 GCA_964202685.1 Caulobacterales bacterium | reverse complement strand
TTGAGAATCCATAGAGTCCACAGCGCCTAGACCTCGCCGCGCCCGCGTCGAGCGATTCGCGCATGGCGGCGGAAGACAGGCTCCGGCGCGCCTGCTAGCAGAGCCGCTGACCCTCCGCGGAATCACCGATGCTTCGCAAGACCTATGATTGGTTGATGGCCCTGGCGGGGTCGCGCCGGGCGCCGGCGGCGCTGGCCGTGGTCTCGTTCGCCGAGAGCTCCTTCTTTCCCATCCCACCGGACGTGATGCTGGCGCCCATGGTGCTGGCGCAGCCGAAGCGGGCCTTCGCCTATGCGGGACTGTGCATGGCCGCCTCGGTGCTCGGCGGCTGTCTGGGGTACGCGATCGGCTATTTCCTCGAGCCTGTGGGCCTGTTCCTGCTGCGGCTGATCGGCCACCCGGAGGGCCAGACGGCCTTCCAGACCTGGTTCGACCAGTGGGGGCTGTGGGTGATCCTGATCAAGGGGCTGACGCCGATCCCCTACAAGCTGGTGACCATCGCGGCGGGCCTGGCGCACTTCGACCTGTTCACCTTCGTCTGGGCCTCGGTGGTCACTCGAGGGGGGCGGGTCTTCCTCACCGCGGCCCTGCTGAAGTATTTCGGCCCGGCGATCCGCGCCGAGGTGGAGCGCCGGCTGGCGCTCTACACCACCGTCGGCCTGGTGGTGCTGATCGGCGGCGTGGTCGCCTGGAAGCTCTTCAGTTGAGCGGCGTTCTGGGGTCAAATCCCCGCCGATGATCAAGTCCCTGCCCCCGATCCTCGACCGCTGGCCGCTGGTGGCCCTGCTGGCCTCGGCGGCCATGCTGGCGATCGCCCATGGCTTCGAGCGGTTCGGCGGCCTGGCCCCCTGCACCCTGTGCCTGCGCCAGCGCGAGGTCTATTGGGTCGCCGGCGCCATCGCCCTGGCCGGGGTGGCGGTCACACGCCTCGGCGCGCCCCGGACCTGGCAGAGCCTGGTCAACGCCGCCCTGGCGCTGACGTTCGCCGTGGGCGTGGGCTTTGCGGTCTACCACGCCGGCGCGGAGTGGAAATTCTGGCCCGGCCCCGCGGCCTGCGCCTCTGGCGGCGGCGGTCCGGTGAGTCTCGAGGACCTGGCGGGGCTGATGGGCGGCGAACCGGTCAAGGCGCCGGCCTGCGACCAGGCCGCCTGGGTGTTCGCCGGCCTGTCCATGGCCGGATGGAACGCGGTGATCTCGGCGGGGCTGATGGGCCTCAGCCTCGCCGCCGCCGGCCGGCGAAGGGCGCGGACATGAACCCCAGGCCGATCCCCCCCCGTCCCGGACAGGGCGCCACACACTCGCGCCTGGCCGAGATCCTGCGGGTCGATCACGCCGGCGAACTGGGGGCGGTGGCCATCTATCGCGGCCAGCGCGCGGTGCTGGGCGCGGCCCCCGGCCATGAGCGCATCGCCGGCCAGTTGCAGGACATGGAGGCCCACGAGGCGGTCCACCTGGCCCGGTTCGAGGTCCTGCTCAACCAGCGGCGCGTGCGGCCCACGGCGCTGGCGCCGCTGTGGCGGCTGGCGGGCTTCGCGCTGGGGGCCAGCACGGCGCTGATGGGCGACAAGGCCGCCCACGCCTGCACCGAGGCGGTGGAGACGGTGATCGAGGCCCACTACGCCGCCCAGATGCACGAACTGGCCGATCGAGAGCCCGAGCTGGCGGCCGAACTGGCCGGCTTCCGCGCCGAGGAGCTGGCGCACCGGGACCTGGCGCTGGCGGAGGGCGCGCGGGCGGCGCCGGGCTACCGGCTCCTGGCCGCGGTGATCCGCACCGGCTGCCGGGCGGCGATCCGGATCAGCGAAAAACTCTGACCCCCCTGCGGCGCGAGGCTTGCGTGGCGAGCCGCCGGGGCGGTGCGCCGTCCCGCATTGACACGACGGCGGCCAGGGCAATTCAGATGTATGATGAGATGAGCGACACCCAGCCCGGCCGCCAGACCGGCGAAGTTCGCGACCTGCTGCGTGGCCAGTGGGTCGAGGTCCGGTCCGCCGCCGAGATCGCCGCCACCCTCGACGCCGAGGGCCGGCTGGATGGCCTGCCGTTCATGCCGGAGATGGCGCGCTTCTGTGGCCGCCGGTTGAAGGTCTTCCGCCGCGCCGACAAGACCTGCGTCGAGGGCTACGGGCTGCGGCGCATGAGCGACACCGTGCTGCTGGAGGAATCCCGCTGCGATGGCGCGGCCCATGACGGCTGCGAGCGCAACTGCATGATGTTCTGGAAGACCGCCTGGCTGAAGCCGGCCGACCTTGCGCCGTCCAAACCGGTCATCGGCGTTCCCGCCAACGACCTGCCGGCGCTGCCGACCCGGGACGGCGGCCGCTACGTCTGCCAGTCCACCGCGCTCGGCGAAGCCACGGCGCCGCTGTCGAAGTTCGACCTGGGCCACCTCGTGACCGACCTGCGGCGGGGCGAGATCACCGCGCCGCGCCTGGCCGACATCGTCCTCCGCACCGCGCTCAATCTGCTGCGCCGCAAGCTGGGCCTTTCGGAATTCGAAGGCCTGCGCGGCCCGGGATCCATTCGTCGTCGGCGTCGGCTGAACCTGCAGGCCGGCGACTGGGTGCGGGTCAAACCGGCGGCCGAGATCGCCGCCACCCTGGACGCCGACGGCAAGAACCTCGGCCTGGCCTTCGAGCCGGAAATGTCCCGCTACGCCGGCGGCGTCTTCCAGGTGGAGTTTCCGGTCCGCAAGATCATCCAGGAGGAAACCGGCCTGATGTCGGTGCTGAACGGCACGGTGGCGTTGCGCGGCCTGGCCTGCCAGGGGATCTGCGTCCGCAACTGTCCGCGCAGCAATACCCTTTACTGGCGCGAAAGCTGGCTGGAGCGGGTCGCGCCGCAATCGGACCTCTGAAGGCTCACCGATTGCCCGGGGCGGGGGCCTGATCGGGCCTCGCATGGGCGGCCAGGCGATCGGCGGCGAACCGCACCCGGCGCGGGACGGGACAGCTCCGGACCATGCGCCGCAACGCCTCGTCCAGGGCCGTCATCCGCTCGCTGTCCATGATCTTCCGCGCCATGTCAGCTCAATTTCCTTAATCTCGGCAGGTAGTTGTCCGCCGATCGCTCGGGGCTCGAATTGGCCCTGCCGGTTGAATGGACGCCACAACATGTCCAGGCCGGGAAAAGTTCTGTGCGGGCGAAAAAATTGCCATCGCCCGCCCCTGAACAGACCGCCGCACGGGAATCGCGCGCCCTCGCTTCGCCCGCGGCGCGAAGTTTGCGCCGCCCGACGCGACGGCCAAGACGCCGTCCCAAAGGGAGACAGGATGATGGGCATGTCGCTTCAAGAGGCCAACAGCCGCGCGCTCAAGGAAGCCCAACGGCGCCGGCGGCGCGATGGGGGCCAGGCGCCGGACCGGTGCATCGACGAATATCTGGCGCTGGACGCCAGCCACCCCCGCCGTCAGGCGCTGACCCGGGTGATCGCCGCCCTGAGCATGATCTGACCCTCACCCCGGCGAAGGCGCAGCCCCGCCGGACCAGCCATCGCCCAGCACCGGCAGCCAGACGCCGGGATCGCGGACGCTCTGGCGCATGATCCACTGGTAGTCGAGCTTCCACCAGGGGACGATCCAGCTGGAGAAGCTGTCGAGGGCGACGGCGCCCTGGTCGGTCTCCACCAGCAGCACCGCATGGGTGTCGTCCCAACGGGTGCGCACCAGGGCGATGGACAACAGCCGCATGGGATAGCCGGCCGCGAGCAGCTGGTGGCGTTTCTCCACGGCGTAGTCCTCGCAATCCCCCCAGCCGCGGGCGTTGCGGCTTAGCGGCAGATCCCAGACGTCGAGCTGACCGTAGTTGCTCCGGTCGCTCACCGAGACCACCCGCCCGTTCACATCACGATTGATCCGGTTGAGCCGCGCGACCACCTGGCGGGTCATGACGATGCGGCCCTTGGCGTCAACCTCGGGCGGCGATGTCGCCGTTCCGGCCGCCGACCTGCGGCGGGTCAGGAACTTCAGGCGGATCGGCGACGCCGATGGCCGGATGGCGGCGGGCGGACCCACCGGCGCCGCGCCCGCCCGATAGGCGTCGCGCGGCTGAACCTGGGCGGCGCGAAAGGCGAACGCCCAGTAGCTGGGCTTGGCCGGCGCCGACGTCCCGCCAGCCGCCGCGCGGGCCAACTCGGGGTCGGCGAGCACCGCCAGGCCCCCCGCCGGCCCGGGGGCGGGCCCGAGCTGGTCGGCGGTGAAACAGTCGGCGGGCTCGCGCTGGCAGAAATCGTAATATCCGAACGGCGGCGGCGCGGGCTGGCCCAGCACCATCTCATGCACCGCCGGCGGCGGCCGGCGCGCCTGGGCGGACCCGGTGGCCGCAAGGCACAGTAGGGCGGCCGCGATCATCAGCTGCAGCCGTCCCCCCATCATGCCCCACGCGCTCCCGCATCCTCGACCAACTTGGCGGATTCACCCCGACCATAGACAGAACTTTGACCCCTATGTGTCGGCTTCGCCCAAATGGCGACCCGACGGCGGACCCAATCGCCGCGGCGCTGCGACATAGGCGTGGCGGCCCATCCGGCTTTCTGTATTTTCGCGGTCAGGTTTCCCAGGAAGGTGTCCCATGCTGGCAGGCAAGAAGGTTCTGATCACCGGCCATACGGGCCAGATCGCCTATGCCGTGGCGCAATATCTGGCCTCCAGATGCGAGCTGTGGGGTCTGGCCCGCTACTCCAAGCCGGGGTCGCTGGAGGCCACGGAAAAGATCGGGGTCAAGCCGGTGAAGGGCGACTTCACCACCGGCGACATGGCCGCCGTGCCCAGCGACTTCGACTATGTGGTCCACTTCGCCGCCAACACCTATCCGGTGACCCAGGACGTGGGCATGGTCGATAACGCCGAGGGCGCGGGCCTGCTGCTGCACCATTGCCGCACCGCCAAGGCCTTCCTGCACGTCTCCACCACCGGGGTCTATTCGCGCCATCCCGACCATTACCACCTCTATGAGGAGGGCGACCGGATCGGCGGCTCCACCGACTATTCCCCCAACTACGGCGGCTCCAAGGCGGCCGGCGAGGGCGTGGTGCGCACCGTGGGCCGCATCCACAACGTCCCCACCACCATCGCGCGGATGAACGTCGCCTATGGCGGCCCCCAGGACGACGGCGGCCTGCCCGGCGGCATGTTGTCTCGCCTGGTCAAGGGCGAGCCGATCACCATCCCCAAGAGCTGGCCCTGCCTGCACATGCCGATCCATGAGGACGACATCTCCGCCCAGATCGAGCCGCTGCTGGCCGCGGCCCAGGTGCGCACCACGGTGCTCAACTGGGGCGGCGACGACATGGTCAGCGTCGAGGAATTCACCGACTACCTGGGCAGCCTCACCGGGTTCACGCCCCATTACAACAAGACCGATGAGAACCCCCTGCCCCAGGGCGCGCTGGACAACACCCGGCGCCTGGCCCTGCTCGGCCCCTGCACGGTGAAATGGCGCGACGGCATGCGCCGCATGCTGGCGGCCCGGCATCCGGACGTGGCGATCCGGGGGTAGCGGCGGGGAAGGGGTAGGCCGGCGGGGTAAACGCGAACCCAAAGTTGGGGTCAGTCCAGTGGATGTCCCTACTTTCTGACCGGCGCCAAGCCCAACCGCTACACGAAGGCAAACAGGTCGGCGTCGGGATCCAAGCGTCCTCGGATTGCGCTTCCGACCACCTGGCTCGCAATGACCGAATAGGTGATCCCGTTGCCGCCAAAGCCCATGACAGCATACGCGCGCGGCTGTTCCCCGTCAGCACCTATGAGACAGATGAGGGGTATTGAGCAGAGGAGGGTTTTGGTTTCATCGTAGTGACGAAGGAACGAAGATGAGACCAAAACCCTCTGCCCAAAAATCTCCCGG
>CAXNKO010000140.1:0-5858 GCA_964202685.1 Caulobacterales bacterium | reverse complement strand
CCGGCGTGCAAAAGCCCATCACGGGCTCGACGCCGCCACGATTATACCAGGAGCGGTTGAAGATCGCGAGCTCGCCCCCGGCCGGCAGGTGGGGCACATAGCGCTCGAAATACCACTGGGTCCGCTCCCGGTCGGAGGGCTTGGGCAGGGCGACCACCCGGGTGGCGCGCACCGAAAGGTGCTCGGTGATGGCGCGGATCGCCCCGTCCTTGCCGGCGGCGTCGCGGCCTTCGAAGATGATCAGCACCTTCTCGCCGGCCTCGATCGCCTGCTGCTGCCAGCGCACCAGGGCCAGCTGATGGCGCTCGAGTTCGCGCTGGTCTTCCTCGTCGTCGTTCTTGGACATGCGGCCAGACTAAACCCAGACGGCGCGACGGCGCCACGCCCCCACGCTATTAGGACAGAATGATCCGTCTGTTCGTGCCTTTCGACCTCGGCCCTGGGGGCGTCGTGACGCTGGACGCCGACCAGAGCCGCTATCTGGTCGCGGTGATGCGGCGCGGCCCCGGAGACGAGCTGTTGCTGTTCAACGGCCGCGACGGCGAATGGCGCTGCGCCCTCACCGCGGTGGGCAAGCGGGCGGTGCAGCTGGAGCTGCGCGGCCTGGAGCGGCCCCAGGCGACAGGCCCCGACCTCGACCTGGTCTGCGCCCTGGTCAAGCGCACCCGGCTGGAGGTGATCGTCGAGAAGGCCGCCGAGCTGGGGGCGCGCTGCGTATGCCCGGTCATCACCGCCCGGACCAACGCCGAGACCGCCAGGCTGCCGCGGCTGCGGGCCATCGCCATTGAGGCCGCCGAACAGACCGGCCGCCTCGACGTGCCGGAGATCGCCGAGCCCCGGCGGCTGGCCGCCATGCTGGCCGACTGGGATCCCCAGCGGCGGCTGATGTTCTGCGACGAGGCCGGCGATGCGCCGCCGGCGCTGCAGGCGCTGGCGGGCCTGGCCGCCGGTCCCTGGGCGATCCTGATCGGGCCGGAAGGCGGCTTTTCGCCGGAGGAGCGGGCCAGTCTGCGGGCCGCGCCCTTCGCCGTGGCGGCCAGTCTGGGACCGCGCATCCTGCGCGCCGACACCGCCGCGATCAGCGCGCTCAGCCTCTGGCAGGCGGCGCTCGGCGACTGGCGGTGTTGAATTTCCCGAGGTTGCGCCGACTTGCAAGTGCGGCGTAAAGATCGCCGCCGCCCGCGACCACGCCTCCGTCGGCGGACATTTCTGGGCCGGGGAGGTAGACATGGCTGACGCCGCTAGCGACCACCGGCCGGTCGAATTCGAGCACGTGGTCCGCTGGTTTGAGTCCGGCGAGAAGCCCAAGCCCACCTGGCGGGTGGGCGCCGAGCACGAGAAATTTCCCTTCCGCACCGGCTCGCTCGGCGCGGTGGCCTATGAGGGCGACGCCGGCATCAAGGCGCTGCTGGAAGGCCTGATGCGGTTCGGCTGGGCCGGCGTGTTCGAGGACTCCGACTTAGGTCCGGTGCTGATCGCCCTGGAACGCGACGGGGCCAGCGTCAGCCTGGAGCCCGGCGGCCAGTTCGAGCTTTCCGGCGCGCCGCTGGTCACCATGCACGACATCGCCGCCGAGACCGGCGCCCATCTGGACGAGGTCAAGGCGATCGCCGGCCCGCTGGGGGTGGGCATGCTGGGGGTTGGCTTCACCCCGCTGTGGCGGCGCGACCAGGTCCCGGTGATGCCCAAGGGCCGCTACAAGATCATGCGCGCCTACATGCCCAAGGTGGGCGGTCTCGGCCTCGACATGATGTTCCGCACCTGCACGGTGCAGGCCAACCTCGACTTCGCCTCCGAGGCCGACATGGTGGCCAAGTTCCGGGTCAGCCTGGCGCTGCAGCCCATCGCCACGGCCCTGTTCGCCAATTCGCCTTTCGTCGAGGGCAAGCCCACCGGCCTGGTGTCCTCCCGGGCCAATGTGTGGACCGACACCGATCCCGACCGCACCGGCATGCTGGACTTCGTGTTTCAGGACGGCTTCGGCTACGAGACCTACGCCAACTATGCGCTGGACGTGCCGATGTATTTCGCCAAGCGCGGCGGCCGCTATGTGGACCTGTCAGGCCGCTCGTTCCGGCGGTTCATGGCCGGCGGCCTCGATGAACTGCCCGGCGATCGGGCCACGCTGAAGGACTTCGCCGACCACGCCACCACCATCTTCCCGGAGGTGCGGCTGAAGCAGTATCTGGAGATGCGCGGCGCCGACTCCGGCCCGCTGGACATGCTCTGCGCCCTGCCCAGCCTGTGGACCGGCCTGCTCTATGACGACGCGGCGCTGGCCGCCGCCTGGGACCTCTGCAAGGGCTGGACGGTGGATGAACACAACGCGCTGCGCGCCGACGTGGCTCGTCGGGGTCTCAGGGCCGAGGTGGCCGGGCGCAGCGTGCAGGCGATCGCCAAGGACCTGCTGGCCATCGCCCGCCAGGGCCTGAAGGCGCGGGGCCGCCTGGACGGGGCGGGCGCCGACGAGGCCGCCTATCTGGCCCCGCTGGACGCCATCGCCGTGTCCGGCCTCACCCTGGCCGACCGCCAGCTGCAACTGTTCCACGGCCCCTGGGGCGGCGACGCGGCCAAGGCGTTCGAGGCGTTCGCCTACTGAGGCGGGCAGCCCCTCGCTTGCCCCGCGCCGGCGCCCATGATCATCTCCCGGCGGGCTGAAGCTTCCGGAATGCGCGCATGAACATCATCATCCTCCTGGGGATCATCGTCACCGTGGCCACTGGGATTCCGGTGCTGCGCCAGTTGCTGCGCGACCACCCGCGCGGCCTGATGGTGCTGTTCTTCGCCGAGATGTGGGAACGGTTCTCCTACTACGGCATGCGCGGCATCCTGATCTTCTATCTGACCCAGCACCTGCTGTTCGAGGACGAGATCGCCAACGCCCAGTACGGCTCCTACACCTCGTTGGTCTATCTGCTGCCGCTGGTCGGCGGCATCCTCGCCGACCGCTATCTGGGCACCCGCAAGGCGGTGGCGTTCGGGGCGCTGCTGCTGGTGGCCGGGCACCTGACCATGGCCTATGAGGGCCGCCCGACCGAGCAGACCCTGCACTACGCCGGCCAAAGCTATCCGGTGGCCGCCGAGGGCCGCATGGAGGACCGCCAGGTGCGGCTGATGGTGGCCGGCGACGCCTATGAATTCGGTCCGGCCGCGGGCGGCGGTCTGCAGATCAAGGGCCTGCCTGAGGGCGCGCCGCTGCCGGCGGTGCTGCCCAAGGGCGGCTACACCATGACCAAGGCCGCCGACCCGCTGGGGACCGGCGCCTTCTACCTGGCGGTGTCGCTGATCATCATGGGGGTGGGGTTTCTCAAGCCCAACATCTCCACCATCGTCGGCCAGCTTTATTCCCAGGGCGACCCGCGGCGGGATTCCGGCTTCACCCTCTACTACTACGGCATCAACCTGGGGGCTTTCTGGGCCTCGGTGCTCTGCGCCCTGCTGGGCCAGCACGTGGGCTGGTGGGCGGGCTTCGGCCTGGCCGGCCTGGGCATGGCGCTGGGCTGGGTGGTTTTCGTGCTCAACAAGAAGAGCCTGGAAGGGCATGGGGAACCGCCGGATCCGGACTTGCTGCGCCGGCCGCTCTTCGGACCGATCAGCCGCGAGTGGGCGATCTACGCAGGCGGCGTGGCGGGCGTGGGCCTGGTGTGGCTGTTGGTGCAGCGCAACGCCTTGGTGGGAAACCTGCTGATCGCCGCCACCGCGGCCTCACTGGGCTTCATCGCCTGGTTCCTGGTGAAGAAGTGCGACCGTATCGAACGCGAACGCATGGGGCTGGCCACGGTGCTGATCTTCGGCGCGGTGGTGTTCTGGACCCTGTTCGAACAGGCCGGCACCTCGCTCAACCTGTTCGCGGCCCGCAATGTCGATCTGTCCATCACCACGGCGGCGACCAGCTTCCTCGGCCTGCCCACGGGCAGCGCCCAGCAGCTGGCGGCGGCGGGAATCAAACCGGCGCACTGGTGGAGCTGGATCGACACCGGCATCGGCGCCGGCCAGACCCAGTCGTTCAACGCCGGCTTCATCCTGATCCTGGCGCCGGTGTTCGCGGCCCTGTGGGCCTGGCTGGGCCAGCGGGGCCGAGATCCCAACCCGACGCTGAAATTCGGCCTGGCGCTGTTGCAGGTAGGGTTGGGGTTCCTGGTGGTGGTGTGGGGGGCGGGGCTGGCGGACGACAGCTTCCGGATGCCGCTGATCATGCTGGGCCTGCTCTATCTGCTGCACACCACCGGCGAGCTGTTCCTGTCGCCGGTGGGGCTGTCGCAGATCACCAAGCTGTCGGTGGCCTCGGTGGTGTCGTTCATGATGGCGGTGTGGTTTCTCTCCTCGTCCATCGCCCAGTTCGTCGGTGGCAAGATCGCCGGCATGGCCGGGACCGAAACCGTCGGCGGTCAGGTTCTGGACCCCGCCGCAGCCCTGGAGACCTCGCTCAGGGTGTTCAACCTGCTGGGCTGGGCCGGCATCGCCTGCGGCGTGGTGTTCATCGTGCTCAGCGTGTTCATCAAGGGCTGGGCCCACGGCGCCGACGACCATGCGCCGGCGCAATAAGCCCGGCTAAACGCTGGTGCCGCCCACGGTCAGGCCGGTGATTTTCAGCGACGGCTGGCCGACGCCCACCGGCACGCTCTGGCCGGACTTGCCGCAGACGCCGATGCCGGGGTCGTAGTCGAAGTCGTCGCCGATCATGGTCACACGGGTCAGGCAGGAGGGGCCGTCGCCGATCAGGGTCGCGCCCTTCACTGGCGCGGTCACCTTGCCGTCCTCGATCAGATAGGCCTCGGTGCACTGGAACACGAACTTGCCATTGGTGATGTCCACCTGGCCGCCGCCGAAATTGGCGCAGTAGAGGCCGCGCTTGGTGGCGGCGATCATCTCAGCCCGCGGCGTGGCGCCGCCCATCATGGCGGTGTTGGTCATCCGCGGCATGGGCATGTGGGCGTAGGACTGGCGGCGCGCATTGCCGGTGGGCTTCAGCCCCATCAGCCGCGCGCTCATGCGGTCGTGCATGTAACCCACCAGTATGCCGTCCTCGATCAGCACGGTGCGTTCGGTGGGGGTGCCCTCGTCGTCCACGGTGAGCGAGCCGCGGCGGCCGGGCACCGTGCCGTCGTCGAACACGGTGACGCCCGGGGCGGCCACCCGCTCGCCGATGCGGCCGGAGAAGGCCGAGGTGCCCTTGCGGTTGAAGTCCCCCTCCAGCCCGTGGCCCACCGCCTCGTGCAGCAGCACCCCGTTCCAGCCGGCGCCCAGCACCACGTCCATCTCGCCGGCCGGACAGGGCACGGCGTCGAGGTTGACCAGCGCCTGGCGCAGGGCCTCGTCGACGGTGTCGCGCCAATTCTGCGGGGTGATCCAGGCCTCGAAGCCGGCGCGGCCGCCGGAGCCGGTGTAGCCGTTCTCGCGCCGGCCATCGCGCTCGACGGTGATCTGGACATTGATTCGGCACAGGGGGCGCACGTCGCGAATCAGCCGCCCGTCGGCGCGCAGAATCTCCACCGTGCGGCGCTCGCCGGCCAGGCTGGCCATCACCTGCACCACCCGCGGATCGCGGGCCCGGGCCCAGGCGTCGATTTCCTCCAGCAGCGCCACCTTGTCGGCGAAGCCGGGGGACTCCAGCGGATTCTCCTCGCCGTAGAGCCGGGTATTGGTGGACCGGGGTCCTTCCGCCGCCACCCCGGAATAGCCGCGTTTGGCCAGGGCGGCGCTGGCGCCGGCGCGCTCGATCGCCGCGATGGAGATCTCGCTGGCGTGGGCGTAGCCGGCGGTCTCGTTGGCCACCACCCTGAGGCCGAAGCCCTCGCTGGCGTCATAGGCCGCCGACTTCAGCCGCCCGTCGTCGAACAGGAATGATTCGCTCTCGG
>CAXNKO010000139.1:0-5862 GCA_964202685.1 Caulobacterales bacterium | reverse complement strand
GGCCCAGGTCCAGGTTCAGCGCCCGGGCCAGGGCGTAGTCCAGCCCGTTGCGCAGCACCGCCGGCGCGCCGGACCCGCCGTCCAGCCGGGCGCCCATCATCCGCCCGTAGGCGGCGTCCCTGGCCTTGCCCTGGGCGAGGTCGAAGGTCAGCCGCGCGGCGCGGGCCTGGCCGGCGCGCAGCTGACAGAACGCGCGCAGGCGCAGCCAGTAGATGTCGTCGCGGCCCACCCCCAGGGCCTCGGCGACGGCGCAGGCGCGATCGTCGTCCCGGGTCAGCAACGCCGCCTCGGCGGCGGCCTTGGCCAGCTCGGAGTTGCGCTCAAGACCGGACGCCCGCGCCAGGATCCGCGCGGCCGCGGCCAGGTCGCCCTGGGCGATCAGGGCGGTGACCCGCTGACCCGCCAGGCCGGCGTCGTCGCCCACCCCGGCCGGCCCGGGCGCGCCCGTGGCCAGGATCCGCCGCGCCAGGGCCGCGCCGGCGGGGGAAAGCGGCTTCGTGGCCAGCAGCGCCACGACGGTCCGCACGACGGCGGGCGAGGCGCCCCGCCAGAGCTCGGCCGGCAGGCCGGTGTCGCGCCCGCCGGTGGAGAACATGTCCGGCGCGGCCAGCGGCGTCACCGCCACCGGCTGGGCCGACGCCGGCGCGGCGAGGACGAGGGCCGCCAAGGCGGCGGCCGCGAGGCTGAATCGGCTCATGGCCGGCATCATAGACCCAGCCGCGATGTTGGCGCGACACCGGCGGCTCGTGTATGGGGCCCCATGGACAGCTATGCGCCGCTCAAGACCCGCACCATCGCCCTGGTGGGCATGATGGGCGTGGGCAAGTCCAGTGTCGGCCGGCGGCTGGCCACCGCCCTCGACATGCCGTTCCGCGACGCCGACGCCGAGGTGGAGACCGCGGCCGGCCGTTCGATCACCGACATCTTCGCCGATCTCGGGGAACCGGCGTTCCGGGAGGGGGAGCGGCGGGTGATCGCCCGGCTGCTGGAAGAGCCGCCTCATGTGCTGGCCACCGGCGGCGGCGGCTTCATCAACGACGAGACCCGCCGGCTGATCAAGGCCAAGGCGGTGTCGGTGTGGCTGAAGACCGACCTGGCCGTGCTGACCCGCCGGCTCGCCCGCAAGGCGGACCGGCCGTTGCTGCAGGGCAAGGACCCGCTGGCGACGCTCACCGAGCTGGCCCGGGCGCGGGACCCGATCTACGCCCAGGCCGACATCATCGTCGAGACCACGGACTCCGCCCACCAGGCCGCGGTGGACCTGATCATCAGCGCACTGAGCAAACATCTGGAGGGCCAGCCGCGATGACCGCGATCCCGGTGGGGCTTGGGCCCCGCGCCTATGAGGTGCTGATCGGACCGGGCCTGATCGACCGGGCGGGCGGCCATATCGCGCCGTTCGCCAGGCGCGGGCGCGCCGCCGTGGTCAGCGATGCGACGGTGTGGGGCCTGCACGGCGGGCGGCTGACGGCTTCGCTGGCGGCGGCGGGGATCGCGGCGCATCCGGTCATCGTGGCCCCCGGCGAACAGACCAAAAGCTTCGCGGGTCTGGCGGAGGTTTGCGACCGGCTGCTGGCGCTGGGCCTGGACCGCGGCGACCTAATCGTGGCCTTCGGCGGCGGGGTGGTGGGCGACCTGGCCGGTTTCGCGGCGGCGATCTACAAGCGCGGGGTCGATTTCGTGCAGATTCCCACCACCCTGCTGGCCCAGGTGGATTCCTCGGTGGGGGGCAAGACCGCCATCGACACCCCGCGGGGCAAGAACCTGATCGGCGCCTTTCATCAGCCGCGGCTGGTGCTGGCCGACCAGGAGGTCCTGGCCACCCTCCCCGACCGCGAGATGCGGGCCGGCTATGCCGAGGTGATCAAGTACGGGCTGCTGGGGGATTTCGCCTTTTTCGAATGGCTGCAGGCGAACGGGGCCGCGGTGCTGGCCCGTGAACCCGCCGCCCTGGCCCACGCCGTCGCCCGCTCGGTGGCCATGAAGGCCGAGGTCGTCGCCGAGGACGAGACCGAACAGGGCCGCCGCGCCCTGCTCAACCTCGGCCACACCTTCGCCCACGCCCTGGAGGCCGAGACCGGCTATGGGGCGGCCCTGTTGCATGGCGAGGCGGTGGCGGCGGGCCTGGCGCTGGCGTTCCGCTTCTCCGCCGCCCAGGGCCTCTGCCCGCGCCAGGACGCCACCCGCGCCGAGGCCGCCATCGCCGCCGCCGGCCTGCCGGTGTCCCTGGCCCAGATTCCCGGCCATCCGTTCGCCGCCGCCTGGCTGGTCGATCACATGGCCCAGGACAAGAAGGCCGAAGCGGGCCGGCTGACCTTCATTCTCGTCAGCGGCATTGGCCGGGCGCACATCGCCAAGGACGTGGCCGCCGAGGCCGTCCGCGCGTTCCTGATCGGCGAAGGGGCGCTCACATGACCGCGCAGATCGAGCTGGCGGGTCTGCGCGTCCTGGTGGTCGAGGACGATGCGATGGTCGCGCTGTTGGAGGAGACCATGCTCGAGGACCTGGGCTGTCAGGTGGTGGGGCCGGCGGCGCGGCTGGAGGAGGCGCTGGCCCTGGCCGGATCGGCGGAGTTCGATTGCGCCATCCTGGACGTGAACCTGGGCCAGACCCCGGTGTTCCCGGTGGCCGATCTTCTGGCCGAGCTTGGCCGGCCGTTCGCCTTCGCCACCGGCTACGGGGCGGCCGGCCTGAATGAGGCTCACAAACACGCCCTGGTGCTGAACAAGCCCTTCCAGGAAGCCGACCTGGCCGCGATCCTGCGCCAGCTCAGGGCGCAGATCCCGTGAGCCTCAGGTCTCGCCGGGCGCCAGGGCCCTGACCGACAGGGCGTGGACCGGCCCGGCCAGCTCGGCGGCCAGCGCGTGATAGACCATCCGCTGGCGGGCCACCTTGGAAACGCCGCGGAAGCCTGCTGATTCGATGGTGACGTTGAAATGGCTCTCGCCGCCGGCATGCGCGCCGGCGTGGCCGGCATGGCGGGCGGAGTCGTCCACCACCTCCAGGCGGACGGGCTGGAAGGCGGCGGTCAGCTTGTCATGGATGGTTCGGAATATGGCGCCCATTGGCCGCATCTTCAATTCTGGAAAAGGGGTCTTGTGATCCTCATAATTGGACCATGGCGCAAGCGTTTCAATATCGCCCGAAGTTCCTGGACATCCGCGTCCGCCCGCCCTCGCCCGAGGAGGCGGCCCAGGCCGCGGACGTGCATGCGCTGAAGCCCGGCGAGCGGGCCTGCGACAATCCGGGCTGCCGCAAGGCCGCGGTGGCGCGGGCGCCAAAGTCGCGGGACATGCTGCATGAGCACTACTGGTTCTGCCAGCCCCACGCCGCCGACTACAATCGCAACTGGAACTTCTTCGCCGGCATGAGCGAGGGCGAGGTCCGCGCCCGCCAGCGCGAGGAGCTGTTCACCGGCGGCCGGCCCACCTGGGATTTCAAGGCCTCGGCCAACAGCCGCGAGAACGGGGCGTTCCGCGCCCGGGCCGGAACCGGCCGCGCCGGCTTCCACGACCCGTTCAACATGTTCGGCCACAACGCCGGCCGGCCGTCGCCGGAAGCCGCCGGGCGCGAGATGGGCAAGCTGGAGCGCAAGGCCCTGGCCGACCCGGACCTGGACGGAACCGCCGACGGGGCGAAGATCCGCGCCCGCTACACCGAAATGGTCAAACGCTTCCACCCCGACGCCAACGGCGGCGACCGCTCGGCCGAGGACAAGCTGCAGCGGGTGATTCGCGCCTATCAGGCCCTGCGCAAGATGGGGATGGTCTAGGCGGCGGACCCGTTTCGCGCTGCATCGCCCCCGAACAGGCGTTTTCATCGCCGCCATTAACCTGTAAGCGGACCCGCCATGACCGCGTTCGACGTCACCGAAGACAAGCTCGCCGCGCTGAAGCCCGACCGGAAAGTCTCCGTGCGGGAGACCTTCGGCGTGGATTTCGACATGGAGGTGCCGGCTTTCAGCGAGCGCGACGCCCATGTGCCCGATCTCGACGAGGCCTATAAGTTCGATCCCGAGACCACCAAGGCCATCTGCGCCGGCTTTGCCCATGACCGCCGGGTGATGATCCAGGGCTATCACGGCACCGGCAAGTCGACCCACATCGAGCAGGTGGCGGCGCGGCTGAACTGGCCGCTGGTGCGGGTCAACCTTGACTCCCACGTCAGCCGCATCGACCTGGTGGGCAAGGACGCCATCGTGCTCAAGGACGGCAAGCAGGTCACCGAGTTCCGCGAGGGCATGCTGCCCTGGGCGATCCAGCGGCCCATCGCCCTGGTGTTCGACGAATATGACGCCGGCCGCCCGGACGTGATGTTCGTCATTCAGCGGGTGCTGGAGGCGCAGGGCAAGCTGACCCTGCTGGACCAGAACCGGGTGATCCGGCCCAACCCCTGGTTTAGGCTATTCTCCACCACCAACACCATCGGCCTGGGCGACACCACCGGCCTCTATCACGGCACC
The DNA here is from genome assembly GCA_964202685.1 of Caulobacterales bacterium. Classification (GTDB taxonomy): domain Bacteria; phylum Pseudomonadota; class Alphaproteobacteria; order Caulobacterales; family Caulobacteraceae; genus Phenylobacterium. Next base: position 1,400 of record CAXNKO010000139.1, on the reverse strand, counting down.
CAGCAGATCAATCAGGGCCAGATGGACCGCTGGTCGATCGTCACCACCCTCAACTACCTCAGCCACGACGTGGAAGGCGAGATCGTGCTGGCCAAGGCCCCCGCCTACAACACCACCGAGGGCAAGCGCACTATCGCGGCCATGGTGCGGGTGGCCGACATGACCCGCAACGCCTTCATGAACGGCGACATCTCCACGGTGATGAGCCCGCGCACGGTGATCACCTGGGCCCAGAACGCCGAGATCTTCAACGGCGACCTCGGCCTGGCCTTCCGCATGACCTTCCTCAACAAGTGCGACGAGCTGGAACGCGGCACCGTGGCCGAGTTCTACCAGCGGGCGTTCGGGACGGATTTGCCGGAAAGCACGGCGCGGGTGCGGGTGGCGTAAGCGGGCGGGGTTTGGCGCCGGGCGGCGGCTTGGTGGGGTTGTTCGGGATCGCGGGTGTTCGGCGTGAGCATGGCGGAGCGCAGACTTCCAGAATGCCGCAGTGGGGTGGAAAGCGGACATCAGGCTTTCCGCAGGCGTCCAATCAAAGCGCTCTGGGCGCCGGCCAAGACGTGCGCCTGATGCAGCGGTATCCAGAAGAAGCGAAATCGGGTGCGCAACTGCTGACCATCATGATCCTCGCCGCCTTCCCAGGTCCCTTGAAATCCCTCGGCGGGCCGCGCCTGAAAGAACCAACGCCTTTGCGTTTCCTCTCGATAAGGCGACATGTCGAAGCTGTCGCGACCTAGATAGCGCTCGATGACGAAGCCGCTCTTGCCCGTCTCTTCAACCAATTCTCGTAGCGCTGCGGCGCGCGGCGTCTCACCATCACGGATCGTTCCCTTCGGAACTTGGACGCCGGTTTCTTCCAGCGGTCGGTCCACGTGGGAAAACACGAGCAGGTCGTTACCCCTCGTGCAGTAGACCACGACTTTGCGCGTGACGGTCCGCATCACGCCCGAACGATGCCGTTCTGGATCAGCTGAACCAATCCGAGGGGAAATAGGCGTACACCCTTCGGAAGGTCGAGCGGCGAGAACCAACGCGCGACGCACCGCTCGCCGTTACTTTCGAAAAATATGATCTCTTCCTTGCCGGCTAGATCCGCGTCCAGCAGGCGGATATTGGCCGCGAATACGAACTCGTGACCTTCGCGTCCTTCGTGTTCGAAGATGTTCTCGACGCAATGCCATGGTCCAATGATCTCAACCGCGCAGCCTAGCCCGTCTTATTCACGCTGACGACGGGATGTTGGCGTGTGCGGGTGGTTGAGCGTCAGGCGCACGGTCTCGCTGCGCCTTTTTCATCGCTGTTGGGCCTGAGGTTTTGATCTCCGAGTGGGTTGAGACGAGGGGTTCGGCGGTTTTGGGGCTTGGCCCCGTGGGTCAGGCCGGGGCGGGTCGCAGGGCGAT
>CAXNKO010000138.1:0-5863 GCA_964202685.1 Caulobacterales bacterium | reverse complement strand
TTCTCGGCGCTAACCCGCAAGGCCGCCAGCGCCCGCTCCATGGCCGCCTCGGAGAGCCGTCCGGTCTGCGAGAGCCCCTCCCCCAGCCGCACGATGCGCGAGAACGCCTCCACCACCCGGAAACTGCCGCCGGACGGCGTGGCGATCAGCAGGCGGCAATTGTTGGTGCCCAGGTCCAGCGCCGCATAACAGGGCGGTGCCCCCACGGCCTGATCCCGTCCCCGCGCCGGCGCGCCGGGCGCACTCGGCGCCTCATCCATGGACCGGTGTTCCAATCCTTCGCAGGCGCACGCGGCGCGCGCCTCATTTCCCCGTGACAATAGCGCGCGTATTCGCCTATCGGAAGGCATACGCTTGCCCCTGAGAAATTGGGCATTACGTTCACCTTCCGGTCAGGAACTAGGGTTTAGATTCGCTTGTCATGGACGAACGGCTCGCCAAGTCCGAAATCAAGCCTGCGGCGCCGCCCGCAATCTTCGCCGCACGCGACGTGATTCACGCCAAATTCTCTATCGGCCAGCTGGTCCGCCACCGGATCTACGCCTTTCGCGGGGTGATTTTCGACGTGGATCCGCAGTTCAACAATTCCGAGGAATGGTGGCTGTCGATTCCGGAGCATGTGCGCCCGCGCAAGGACCAGCCCTTCTACCACCTGCTGGCCGAAAACGACGAGTCGACCTATGTGGCCTATGTCTCCGAGCAGAACCTGCTGCTTGACGATTCCGGCCAGCCGGTGAGCCACCCCCAGGCCGCGCTGATCTTCGAGTCCTTCGACGGGCGCGAATACAAGCTGCGCCCACGGATCAGCCACTAACGACCTGAATTCACTCAGTAGTCCTTGCGCCAGCGCACCGCCAGGCGCGCGTCGTTCTGGCTGCCCAGCCGCGGGTTCTGGCCCCCCAGCCGCGACAGGATCGACAGATTGCGGCTGACCCGCCACTCCACCTGGGCGGAGGGACCTTCCCGGCCGCCGCCTGTGACCTCCAGATAGACATCGTCGGTCAAGTACTTGCCGCCGGAAATCGTCACCCCGTTGGCGTCGCCGCCCCCCAGGGCCAGCCGGTCCAGCCGGGCGAAACTTCGCAGATTGCCGATCACGTCGAAACCGCCGCCGCCGGCCAGGGCCGACAGCGCCGAGGCCAGCTGGGCGGCCTCCAGCGGCGAGAGCTGCGAGGCCGAGCGGCCGAACAGCACCTGGGAGAGCACCTCGTCGTTGGGCAGCACTGGCGTGGAGGTCAGCGTCACCTCGGGTTTCGCCGCCGTGCCGCGGATCTGCACCACGGCTGTCAGGGCCGGGTCCTCGCGGGCGGCGGCCAGGTCGAGCCGGATATCCTCCAGGCGCATGGACAGATAGACCACGCCGCGGGGGTCGAACTCGAACCGCTTGCCGGCGAACTCGTAGTCGCCGCGCACCACCCGCGCCACGCCGGTCAGCCGGGGCCGGGCGGTCGAACCGCTCACCCGGGCGTCCAGCGACATCTCGATGTCCAGACCCCGGCCGCGCAGAAACACCCGGCGCGGCGCCTTCAGCGTCACGTCCAGGGCCACGTCGCCAACCGTCCGCGGCGGCGCCGCCAGCGTGGTCTTCAGGTCCGCGGGGCGGTTGCGCTCGACCACCTCCATCACCACCACCCCGCTCGGCGTGCGGGTCTGGGCGGCCACCTCGGCCCGATCGATGGTCAAGGCGCCGGAAATGCGCACCTTGCCGTCGGCGCCGCGGTCGATGGCCGCCTGGCCGCTGGCCGAGGCCGTGGCCTGGTCGTTGTCGATCAGCCGAAAGCCGCTCAGGTCCAGGCGGAAGCTCGACACCCCGTTGCGGGCCAGGTTGATGCGGCCGGAGCCTGACAAGGATCCCCCTCGCCCGTCCGATCCGCTCATCCGGGAAACATCGATCGCGGTGTTGGCGAAGGTCGCCGCGGCGGCGGCGTCGGTGAGCACGAGCCCGCTCGCGCCATCCTCGAAGCGGCCGCCGCGCACCTCCGCCTGGCCCTGGGCCTGGGGATCGGCCAGGGTTCCGCCCAGCGTCCCCTCGGTGCGCACCTGGCCCGACAGATTGCGCTCCCCGCCCACCAGCAGGTCCCACAGCGGCTTGACCTCGCCCTCGGCGAAAAACCGCCCCCGCATGGGCTTCGTGCGGTTGATGGCGATCCGGAACGGCGCGGTGGAGGATTCCGCCGGCAGGGTCAGGTTGGCGTCGGCGCGCAGGCCCTGCGCGTTGGTGGCGTTGGCCTCGAGGGTGACCGTGTCGCCGGCGAGCCGCGCCTTCAGGGTGGCGTCGAGGCCGGTGGCGGCGTCGGCGCCACGGCCGCGCGCGCCCTGCAGCCTGGCGTCCAGGGTTCCGGCCAGGTCGCCGCCGCGGCCCTTCACCGAAAGCGTCGCGTCGAACTTTCCGGCCAGGTCCTGGTCCAGGGTGGCCAGCGCCAGGCCGCTCACCTGGCCCTGGATGTCGGCCAGCCCGTCGCTGAGGGTTCCATCCAGCTCGACGCGCCCGCCATCGGCGGCGGCCAGCGGCAAATGCACGCCGTCGATTCCGCCGCCGAAGCGCAGCACCGCCGGTTCGACGGTGGCCAGCCGCCGCCCCCGCGCCTCGCCGGCGCCCTGAAAGGTCATGCTATAGCCAGGCCCGCTCTCGGCGAAGGTTCCGCTTCCGTCCAGGCCCCAGGCGCCGCCCCGGGCCGCGCCGTCCAGCTTGAGGCGATAGGGCAGCCGCGCCATCGGCCCCTCGGCGTTCAGTCGCCCGCTACGCACCGCCAGCCTCGCCCCGCGGAACACCGCGTTTTCCGCCTTCAGGTCGAGGTCGGCCCGCGCCCCGCCGCCGGCGTCGACGATCCGGATCCAGCCTGTCACCGCGCCGCCGTCGAGAAAGGCCCCCCGGCCGATGCGGAGCTTCAGGTCGGCGGCGGACGGCGCGCGCTGGCGGAGCGACAGAGACCCGCTGGCGTTCACCCCGGCCGCGTCCACCGCCAGATCGCTCAGGTCCAGGCCGCCCTGGGGAAAGCGAAAATCCGACCTGGCGCGGGCCGGCCCGTAGGCGCTGTCGGCCAGCAAGGTCGCCATGCCCGTGGAGCCATCGCGCTGCTGGGTGAAAACCAGCGTCACATGGGCGTTTCTCAGCGGAACCCGGGGCAGGTCGATGGCGTCGAAGTCCGCGATCAGCTCGGCGCGCGGCGCGGTGACCACCCCGGTGACCGCGCCGGTACCGCGCGCGGCGCCGGTGATCTCCACCGGACCGGCCCGGAAAGGCCCGTTCGCCGTCCAGTTCAGCTTGAGGCCCAGGCCGCCCTCCGGGCCGATGGTCCCGGTGGCGGCGACCTTGGTCATGGCGCCGGCGAGATCGGCCCGTGAGATCGCCACCACCCCCTTGTCCAGACTGGCGGCGGCCTTCAGCGCCGGTTGCGGCCCCAGCAGCCGGTCGAGTTCAGCCAGCCCCGAGGCGAAGCGCGCCGCCTTGGCGTCGAGGGTGAAAACCCAGGGCCGACCCGAGCCGCCCTGGGTCGCCGACCACTTGGCGCTGGCGGTTCCGCTGGCCCCCGGTCGCGCCGCGGCGAGATTGGACAACACGGCGTCGCCCTGGAAGTTCAGCCCGCCCAACAGGCCCCGGTCGCCGCCACCCCGCACCTTCAGCCCCACGCCATCGACGTCAACGCGGCGCAGCAGCACCCGCCCGTCCGCCAGGCGCGAGCCCTCGATCCGCGCGCTCGGGGCGGCGCCCAGCAGGGCTGCGAACCAGCCCCGCCCCGTCCCGCCCGCGCCGCGCAGATCGGCCGTGAACCCGTAGGCGCGGGCCTTGTGGGTGATCTCCACCGGACCGGAGACCCGGGTCAAACCATAGCCCCCCAGCGCCGGATCGGCGACCTCGCCCGAGCCCCTAAAGGCCCAGGTCGCCGCGTCGCCTCGCCAGACCCCGGCCAGCCGCGCCGGTCCCCGGGCCGGAGCCCCGCTTACCTTGGAGAAGTCCGCCGCGGTCAGCACCACCGCCAGCCCCTCCGGGCCCGCCCTGCGCTGGCCGATGTCGCCGCGCCCCCTGACGGTCCCCGCAAGGTTCGCGGCCACCAGCCGCGCGTCGAGGTTGTAAAGTTTTCCCGCCCGCTTGCCGACGATGTCGAAATCCACCTGCGGCCCAATCCGCGTGGCCAGATCGGTCATCAACCGGGACGCCGAGAGCTGGATGCGCCCGCGCGCCTGGCCGCCGCCGGGCCGCCACTGCCCCGATGCGTCGAGCGGTCTTTTGGCCCCCGAGTCCGCCACCGCGGTGAACTGACCCCGGGAGGTCTGGCCCGCCGCATGGACCCGCAGCACGAAGCGCTGGTCCGCGGGCAGGCCGAGCGAGCCGGCGATCGCCCCGCCCTGGGCCTCGTCGGCCACCACGTCGATGCGCATCGGCTGGGCCTTGCCGAGCACGAAGTCGAACACCAGGCGATCGCCAGCGCGCAGCTGGCTGATCACCGACACCGCCCCCGCCTGGCGGCCGCTTCGGGCGATGTCGAACCTGCCCCGGGCCACATAGAGACCGCGCACGGCGCTGAACGCCGGCAGGGTCTCCACCTGGGTGCGGACATCGGCAAGATGGATCGAAACCGGCCCGGCGCGCTCGGGACGCTTGGGCGACAGAACCGGCCGCCGCAGGATGCGAAGCTGATCGGCGGTAATTTCGTCCGCCTGGATTCTACGCTTTAATAAACCCAGATAATGCCATGTGATTCTGATATTTTTTGCTTCCAGCCAGACGCCGTTTGCGTCGGTGAGCGTCATGCGGCGAAGCTTGAAGTCGCGCCACACATCGCCCTGCAGGCCCTCAAAATGCAGCCGACCGAACTGCCCCACCCTAAGACCCTCAAACCGGGCCTCCAGGAACCGTTGTCCGGATGTCGTCAACACCCCGTACCGCGCCGTCGCCAGCAGGGCCGCCAAGCACGCCAACAACGCGGCCAAGCCAATCAGCAGCCTGCACTTCGCACGTGGGCGCCTGGCCGGCGCAGATGGGTTGTCCTCAGGCGCGCTCAATAGCTCTGCCCGATGCTGATGTAGATCTGATAGGGCGCATCCCCCTTCCACCGGTCCAGCGGGAAGGCGAAGTCCGCTCGGATAGGTCCGAAACCCAGATCGTAGCGCACGCCCACGCCGGCGCCGAGGCTGAGGTCGCGACCCTTGGGGAATTCGTTGGTCCCCACCGCGCCGCCGTCGACGAACGCCACCAGCCCCCAAGGGCCGGTGACCTTCTGACGCAGCTCCAACGACGCCTCCAGCAGCGAAAGCCCCCCCTGCGGCGTGTTGTCGGCGAGCCTGGGCCCCACCGCCTGGTAGCCGAAGCCCCGCACCGAGCCGCCGCCGCCCGCGTAAAATCGGCGGGAGGCCGGGACCTCCGGAATCGAGCCGCCGGCGATCAGCCCGGCCCGCAGCCGCCCGGCGATCACCGAGCGGCCATCTCGCGCCAGCGGCAGGTAATAGGAGCCCTGGCCGGTGAGCTTCAGGTAGGGCCGGTTGACCTCGCCGGCCAACATCGTCGGCTCCAGCCGGCCGCTCACCCGCCAGCCGCGCCGGGGATCGAGGGGATCGTCCGACCGGTCGAGGGACAGGTCGGCCAGCACACTGGTGGTGACCACGTCGCGGCCCAGTGAGGTCAGCGTCCCCGGCCGCTTCTCGTCGGTGCGGCTGAAGTCCACCGACGCCCCGACGGTGATGTAGGTGGCGCCGCCGCCCAGATAGGCGACGCGGCTGCGGCCAAAGAGCCGCTGCACATCGGCGCGGAGCCCGAATCCGGTCTCGTCGTAGGCGTCGGTCTGGATCCGGTAGGCCGCCCCGCCCATGCGCAGGGTCTGCTGGGGCCGCCGCCAGTGCGGCAGGACGAGTTCGCCGCTCACCC
>CAXNKO010000137.1:0-5894 GCA_964202685.1 Caulobacterales bacterium | reverse complement strand
CCTCATCCGTCAGCTTCGCTGCCACCTTCTCCCTAGAGGGAGAAGGGGTCGCGCTGCGGCCAACTGAAAGATGTGTGAATCCGGTAGCCGCGAAGACGGCGGGGGAGGGGGACCGCCGGCCGAAGCGCCGGTGGTGGAGGGGGCGCTTGTTTCGCGGTGTGTTCCCCCCCTCCACCACGCCCTCTTGCGGGGCGCGGTCCCCCTCCCCCGTCCTCTGCGGGACGGGGGCGGAGCTAACGAGCCCGAGAAGCGCCTGCGCCGCCCTAATTCCCCGCCGCCAGCCGCAGGTCGCGGATGTCCGCCGCCGCGGCGCGGTTGCAGTGGATGAGGCCTGCCCGGCTCAGCCGTTGGCCGCGGCTGGCGTAGGCCTGCACCGGCCCGAAGCGGGTCGCCACCTGGCGGCACTGGCGGACCAGGGAATCCAGGGTGTTGTAGCGCTGCGCCACGCCCAGGCAGCCGGTGTCGGCGCAGCGCCACTGGACGCCGGCCAGCTTGGCCGCCACCGGCGCCGACAGCGGCGCCGAAAGCCGCGCCGCGCCGAGAAACTCGCCGGGCTGTCCGGCCCAGGCCGCACCCGTCATGGTGACCGCGGCGGTGAGGCCGGCGATCGCTGATCTACGCATGAACTTTTGCATTTTCGTGATCCCTCGTGTATGAAAGAGCACGACCGGTCGCAAATGGAAAAAGCACGATCGGTTTCTTTTTGTCAAGCGGGAGTTTTCACGCATTGCGCAAGGGCGAGGCCACCAGGGGGCGAATTCTTACGGAAGCCGGGCGGCTGGCGGCGGTGAATGGCCTGTTCAACACCAGTCTGGGCGACGTGGCCGATTGCTGTGGACTGTCGAAAAGCGGCCTGTTCAAGCATTTTGACTGCAAGGAGGCGATGCAGGAGGCGGTGCTGATGGACGCCTGCGACCGGTTCGTGGCCTTCGTCTGGGTTCCGGTGCAGCACCTGCCCAGCGGCCGGGCGCGCCTGGAGGCGATCTTCGAGCGCCAACTGGACTGGGAGACGGTGGAGAACGCCGCCGGCGGCTGCCTGATCATGTCGTCCGCCGTCGAACTTGACGATCGGCCAGGCCCCCTGCGCGACAAATTGCACGACCGCTTGCAGCAGTGGCGCCGCGTCCTGACCCGCGAGATGATGGCCTTGAGCGACCCGCCCCTCGACTATCAGGTGGCGAAGATGGCCGCCTTCGAGATGAACAGCTTCCTCCTCGGCCACGCCAGCGCCGGCCGGTTCATGGGCGACGGCGACGCCCGCGAGGCGGCGCGGGCGGCGTTTCGGCGGCTGCTTGATCGGACTGAGCGGGCGGATTAATAATTCTCCACCTTTTCAACCGGGTGTGGCTTTGCTCCCCCTGTTGCGGCAAGTTCGGCGCCGGGGGACGATCAGACCAACAGGACCGGCATGTCCAACGCCACACGCCTGCGTCGCCTCCTCCTGACCGCCGTCGCCGCCCTCGCCGCCGCCGCCCCCGCCGCGGCCCCTGTCGCCGCCGCGCCGGAATCTGGCGACCCCAGCCCCGAAGCCTGCCAGCGGCTGGGCTACGATATCCGCGCGGCCTCACAGCCGCTGTACGCGAACCGCGCCATGGCGGGCCAGGCATTCGCGGGCCGGATCGCCTCGGCCGACTCGAAGTCCGCCGCGGGTCCCATGGCGCCCCCGCCGCCGCCCAGCATGGCGCCCTACCCGCAGCCGCGGGAATTGGACACCGAGCGCTATCCCCACGCGGTCGCCAACCCCATCCGGCGCACCGCCGAGGACCCGGTCTCCACCTTCTCCATCGACGTGGACACCGCCGCCTACGCCAACGTCCGCCGGTTCCTCACCGACTGGGCCCGGCCACCCCGCGACGCGGTGCGGGTGGAGGAGATGATCAACTACTTCGACTACGGCTATCCCGCCCCGGCCGACGCCCGGCAGCCGTTCAGGGCCTTCGTGGCGATGACGCCGTCGCCCTGGTCCCAGGACCGCGAGATCCTGCAGATCGGCCTGAAGGGCTATGAACTGCCGCAAAGCCAGCAGCCGCCGCTCAACCTGGTGTTCCTGATCGACACCTCCGGCTCCATGGGGAGCGAGGACCGTCTGCCCCTGGCCAAGAAGGCGCTCAACATCCTGATCGACCAGCTGGACCCCCGCGACCGGGTGTCGATGGTGGCCTATGCCGGGTCAGCCGGCGCGGTGCTGTCGCCCACCGACGGGGGCCAGAAGCTGAAGATGCGTTGCGCCCTGGCGGCCCTTCAGTCGGGAGGCTCCACCGCCGGCGGCCAGGGGCTGGCCCTGGCCTACGACCTGGCCCGGCAGAACTTCGATGCGAAGTCGGTGAACCGGGTGATCCTGCTCACCGACGGCGATTTCAACGTCGGCGTCGCCGATCCGGAAAAGCTCAAGGACTTCGTCGCCGAAAAGCGCAAGTCCGGGGTCTATCTGTCGGTCTATGGCTTCGGCCGCGGCAACTACAACGACGTGATGATGCAGGCCCTGGCCCAGAACGGCAACGGGACCGCCGGCTACATCGACACCCTGTCGGAAGCCCGCAAGGCGTTCCGCGACGACTTCGCCGGCTCGCTGTTTCCCATCGCCAACGACGTCAAGGTGCAGGTGGAGTTCAACCCCGCCGCGGTCTCCGAGTACCGGCTGATCGGCTACGAGACCCGGATGCTGAACCGCGAGGACTTCAACAACGACCGGGTGGACGCCGGCGAGGTGGGGTCGGGCGCGGCGGTCACCGCGCTTTATGAGATCACCCCGGCCGGGGCGCGGGCCTCCAGCGACCCCTTGCGTTACGAGCCCCATCCGGCCCGGCCGCCCCAGACCAGCGGCGGCGAGATCGCCTATCTGAAGGTCCGCTACAAGCTGCCGGGGAAACCTGCGTTGCAGCTGATCAGCCGTCCGGTGACCGCGGCCGACCGCTACGCCCGCGTCGACGCCGCCCCGGAGCCGTTGCGCTGGGCGGTGGCGGTGGCCGGTTTCGGCCAGCGGCTGCGCGGCGACCCTCGCGTTGATGACCGCTTCGGTTGGACCGAGATCGGCACGCTTGCGCAAGGCGCCCGCGGCGCAGACCCGTTCGGCCTGCGGGCCGAGTTCATGCAGCTGGTCCGCAACGCCCAGTCGGCCCGCTCGGTGAATGAGGCCGCCGCCGGCGGTTGATGCCGGGACCCGGGCAACCAATCTAACGCCTGAGCTTTAGGATAACGGCGGCGCGTCGCAGGCGCGCCCGACCAGGATCAGTCGAGGGGCAGCAGGTGTTCGGCGCTGAGTTTCCGCATGTGGACAGCGTGGTGCGCCTGGACCGCGCGGAGCCGCGCGCCCACCGGCCGCCGCCGGGTTTCCACCTGATCGACACCACCATGATGTACGCGCCGCGCTCCGGAGGGGTGAAGCGCTACCTGGAGGCCAAGCGCGCCTGGCTGAAACGGCGCAGGCCGGACATCCGCCACACCCTGGTGGTCCCCGGCGCCGCCACGCGCATCCAGCCGGGCGGCCTTTCCACCCTGGCCTGCGCCCGCCTGCCGTTCGGTGACGGCTATCGGATGCCCGCCAGCCTGTCCCGGTGGGAGATGGCCCTGCGCATGCTGGGGCCCGACGTCATTGAAGCCGGCGACGTTTTCGTTCCCGGCCACGCGGCCCTGGAGGCCGGCCAGGTGCTTGGGGTGCCGGTGGTGGGGTTCTGCCATACCGACGCCGCGGCGCTGGCGGCCCTGCACTTCGGCGACTGGGTCGAGGCGCCGACGATGAACCTGTGGGCCGCCGCCTTTCAGCGCTTCGACCGGGTGATCGCCCCCAGCCGCCACATCGCCCAGCGGCTGGCCGAGGCGGGGGTCAGCCGGGTGAGCGTGCAGCCGCTGGGGGTGGATCTCGACGCCTTCCATCCCGGCCGGGGTGACCCGGCCAGGCTGCGCAAGCGCCTGGGGCTGTCGGCCGACGCCCGCCTGCTGGTGTTCGCCGGCCGGGCGGCCCGGGAGAAGAACGTCGACTCCATGGTCGGCGCGGTGGAGCGGCTGGGCGCGCCCTATCATCTGCTGCTGATCGGCGCCGGCCGGGACGTGCGCGCCTCGCCGCGGGTGATCCGCCTCGACTATGTCCGCGATCCCGCCAGGCTGGCCGGCCTGATCGCCAGCTGCGACGCGGCGCTGCACGCCAATGGCAATGAGCCCTTCGGCCTGGTGGTGCTGGAGGCGCTGGCCAGCGGCCTGCCGGTGGTGGGACCCAGCGTCGGCGGGGTCGGCGAACTCATCGACGAGACTGTCGGTCAGCCGGCGGCGGGGGTCGATCCCGCCGGTCTCGCCCAGGCGATCGAGGCGCTGTTCGCCCGCGATCTGGCGGCGATCTCCGCCGCCGCGCGGCGGCGCGCGCGGACCCGGCATGGCTGGGATGCGACCTTCGAATCCCTGTGCCGCACCTACGGCGACCTGGCCGTCGGGGCCGGGCCTCGGCCGCCCATGGCGCTGAGCGCCTAGACCGGTATCCGCTTGAGGCTGTCACGCTCTAAAGCGCCGGTCACCGCCCGGAAGGGATGTCCTTGAAGGCCACGTCCTTGTCCAGGCGGATGTCGCCGGGCAGGCCCAGCACCCGCTCGGCGACGATGTTGCGCAGGATCTCGTCCGACCCGCCGGCGATGCGCAGGCCCGGCGACGACAGGAACGCGCCCTGGAACACCCCCTGGTCCGGGGCGATCCTGGGATCGTCGATGACGCCGAACTGATCCAGCAGGTCCACCGCCTCGCCGGCCAGGGCCTGCAGCTGATTGGCCACCACCACCTTGGTGATCGAGCTTTCCGGACCCGGCGTTTGGCCCTTGGACAGCGCGGTCATGGTGCGGCTGCGGATGTGCTTCAGGCCCTCGGTCTGTACATACCAGTCGGCGATCTTCTCGCGCAGGGCGGTGTCGCCCATGGCCGCGGGGCTGGCCTTGCGGACGAATTCCATGAACTCCGGCCAGGCGACCCCCATGGCGCCGCCGACGGTGCTGCGCTCATTCATCAGGGTCACCAGGCTCACCCGCCAGCCGTCGTCCACCGGCCCCAGCCGCTGGCTGTCGGGGATGCGCAGGTCGGTGAAGAACACCTCGTTGAAGCCCGAGCCCCCCGACATCTGGTGGATCGGCCGCACCTCCACCCCGGGCGCCTTCATGTCGATCCAGAACATGGTCATGCCCTTGTGCTTGGGGACGTCCAGATTGGTGCGGGTGATCAGAATAGCGAAATCGCTGTAATGTGCGCCACTTGTCCAGATCTTCTGACCGTTCACCACCCAGTCGTCGCCGTCGCGGATGGCCCGGGTGCGCACCCCGCCCAGGTCCGAGCCGCCAGAGGGCTCGGAGAACAGTTGGCACCAGATCTCCTCGCCGCGCAGGGCCGGGCCCACGAACCGCTGCTTGGTGGCGTCGTCGGCGAAGGCGATCACCGTCGGCAGGCACATGCCCAGCCCGATGCCAAAATATCCGGCCCCGCCGGCTCCGGCCCGGGCCTCCTCCTGGCCGAAGATCACGCTCTGGATCGGCGTGCCGCCGGGGCCGCCCCAGTCCTTGGGCCAGGTGATCTGGGCGTAGCCGGCGGCGGCCTTCCGGGCCTGCCAAGCCGTGGCGCGGGCCAGCCCCTCGGCGGATTCGCCGCCGGTGTCACCCTCGGTGGTTTTCGGCGCGTTGGCCGCCAGCCAGTCGCGCGCCGTCTGGCGATAGGCGGCCTCTTCGGGGGAGTCGTTGAAATCCATAGTCGTGTCCCCTTTGGCCGGCGTGCGGGCGGTCGAGACGGCGCACCGCCATTCGCACAGGGTCGCGCCGGTGCCGCAAGATTGACCAGCCGTCAAGGATTTCCGGGGATTATGCCGCTGACATACGCGAGGACGGGACATGGCCAAGGCGATCTTTCAGCGCAATCAGAAGGTCTGGGTG
>CAXNKO010000136.1:0-5902 GCA_964202685.1 Caulobacterales bacterium | reverse complement strand
GTCGACGTTGGCGTTCCAGTGGCAGAGGGCGATCATGTCGGGCCGCGCGTAACGGACTCGGCTGATCGCGTCCTGCTGGGCGATCAACAGCGGCGCGTCGGCGCGGAAGCCGTCGAGAAAAGCCGGGTCGGCGAGGTGGGCCGGAACCAGGTGCGGGTGCCGGGCGATGAAATCGGCCAGGCGGTGGACCCGCATGGTCAGCTGCTCTTCGTCGAAGCGATTGCGATGGCTGGCGAGCTTTTCCAGGTCGAGGGGGAAGTCGCGCTCCGCCGCCTCGCCCAGTCGTCCCGACTTGTGCGTCCCCGACAGCAGGGCCAGGGCGGAGATCAGCACCCGATAATGCTCGAGCGGCTCGGGCAGAATGTGGTCCATGCACTTGTGATGATGCGGCTCGACGGAGCCCTGGCCGTAGGGGATCCGCGCGGTGATGATGACGCCGCTGCCCGAGGTGTGGTTGAAATCGGCGTAGACGCATTTCGGCGCGGCGATCGGGAAGGCCGGATTGCGCGACAGGATGGCGAGCCGCACCTCAGGCTCCATGTCGTAGCGCACACGGTCGCGGGTCTTGTCGGTCAAATTGCGGGAGAACTTGACGAAAAGATCGCGCGAAAGGCCGGGATCGTCCCGCTCATAGGCCACCGAAAGCATCGCCTTCGTACCGGTCCCGCCGACCATCCATTCGTCGAGGCGGGTGATTTCGCTGACCTTGTTGTCGTGGGCGAGGGCGCCGCTGGCGCGGAAGGCGCGGGTCAGAAACGCGGTCCCGCCCGACCTGAGCGCCTGGGGATGCGCGGGAAGGTCCAGGCCAAGCAGGTCGCCCCGCGCCCAGTCGTCGATCGTGCTTTCGGTCATGGGGGCTGCGCTAACGTTGAATGGGTCGTGGGCGCAAGGCCAGAGCAGGGTGGCTTGCGCGCGCCCGCCAGGCTAACGCCGTCAGATGGCGCGAAACAAGCAAGGCCCTGAGTTCGAGATCGAGGTCGGTGGGGAGCCCTATGTCTGGCGGCTTCAACGCCAGCCCCAGTGGTCCAGTGACACCGCCGCGTGGCGCGGCAAGGCGATCGCCGTGCGTCACAAAGAGGGGCAGCGCGAAGCCGTGCTGGAGTTTCCGCCAGGCCCGCAGCCCAGATTCGGCGCCCCGCAACTGCAGGCCTCGCAGATCGCGCCGGAGCTGGTGGCGAAAGCCATTGCATCCGCCATCGTGGCGGGATGGGAGCCGCTGTCCCGCGGCAAGACGGTCACCATCGTCGTAGATGCTACGGGCGGCTGACGGGTTGGGGTCGGACTCGGTCAGGGGCCGGCCAGAGGATAGACTCCGGCCGGGGCCCGGGTGAAACCCACATGAGCTCAGGCCGAATTTGGGTCCCGGTCTTCGCCCATAGGCGGTAATCCGGGGTCCTTCTCCCCTTGCGGGAGAAGGTGGCGGCGAAGCCGACGGATGAGGGGTCTCTCAGAGATTCAAGTGATCCCGCAAGACCTTTGCCGGTCAGGCCGCGGAACACCCCTCATCCGACCCTGCTGCGCAGGGCCACCTTCTCCCGCAAGGGGCGAAGGGACGCGTAAACTTACCGCCGATGGGCCTTCGCCGGGGTGAGCGGAGACGTGGGTCAACCTGATCTCAACCTGCTCTAATACGGCACGATCTCGAAGATCACCCCGGTGGCCATGTCGGTCAGCAGGAAGGCGTCGCCGACCCGGTACCAGACAAAACCCCTGGGCGGCGGGCGCAGGCGGTAGCGCTGCGGTTCGCTGATGACGTAGCCCCGATAGAACGGCGGCAGCGCCGCGCCGCGCCGCCAGGCAGTGTAGCCAGGTTCATAGCCGGGGTCGCGGAAATAGGCCGCTGGCGGCGGGCCGTAATACCAGCGCTCTTGGAAGTAGTAGCCGTTGTGCCGTTCGCGGCTCCAACCCCCGCCGCGGTCGCGCCGATCGCGCTCACCGCGATCATCGCAGCTGGCCGCCGCCCGGTCCTGCGGCGGTTCGCGCCAGGCGGGGGACCACGCTTGCGCCGCCGCCGGGACGCTCAGCGCCATCAGCATCGACCCCGCGAGCGCCAGTTGGCAGATCAATCCCTTCATCGCTCGCGGCTCCCGGTTTCGTCGGCGTGGGACGAAATTCCTTTCGTGTGTTGCGAGATTAGGCCCCATAGCCTGAACTCGCCCTGAACACATCGCATTGGTTCGGCTTGCCAGGGCGTGCGGAAGTGCCTTTATCGCAATTCCCCGCCCACCGGCGTTATGGAGCTCCACATGGCCGCACTGATCGACGTGCACTACTGGCCCACCCCCAACGGGCACAAGGTCACCATCGCGCTGGAGGAGATGGGGCTGGCGTACCGGATCGTCGGGGTGAACATCGGCGCCGGCGAACAGTTCACGCCCGAGTTCCAGGCCATCAGCCCCAATGGCCGCATGCCGGCGATCGTCGATCCGCAGGGCCCGGACGGCAAGCCGATCTCGGTGTTCGAGTCCGGCGCGATCCTGCAGTACCTGGGCCGCAAGACCGGCCAGTTCTATCCCGCCGACGAGCGTGGCCGGGTGCAGGTGGAGGAATGGGCCTATTGGCAGATGGCCAATCTCGGACCCATGGCCGGCCAGCGCAACCACTTCCGCAACTACGCCCCCACCGTCACCGCCGACCAGCGCCATGTTGCCTATGGGGCCAATCGCTACACCAACGAGGTGCATCGCATCTATGGCGTGCTCAACCGGCGCCTGGAGAGCCGCGATTTCGTCGCCGGCGACTACTCCATCGCCGACATGCTGGCTTGGCCCTGGGTGCAGGCCCGGTCCGACGCGGCGCTGGATCTGGCGGACTTTCCACACCTGGCCCGCTGGCAGGCGCGGATCGCCGAACGGCCCGCCGTCGTGCGGGCGCTGGAGAAGGCCAAGGACTTCCGTGGCCTCAATCTGCAGCAGACCACCAAGGAGGCGGAAGCCGCCCGCCGGATGCTGTTCAATCAGCGCGCCCGTTAACCGGCCGGCGACGGAGGTTTCGGCGGCATGAAGGCCGCGCCGACCCCGACTGTTGCCCTGAAGCAACGCCGTCACGCCAGTTAACTCAATGTTCAGTCGGCGGACGCTCTCCTCTCGTTCGGGATGGTCGATCAGCGTGTCCAGAACGGACGCCGTCGACCGGAAACGGGGTAATGATCATGCTTATGAGCATGGGAGCTGAAACGTCCGAAGGCCTGCCTTTGCCAGGCCCCGAAGCCACGGGAGACGAACTCTTCCGTCTGGGGCTGCTCTATTCGACCGGGCAGGGCGGCGCGCCGCTGGATTATGTCTCGGCGCATATGCTGTTCAACCTGGCCGCCCTGCGCGGCTCGGACGAGGCGAAGGTCTATCGCAAGGAACTGAGCCAGGAGATGGCCTCCGAGGAGGTCGCCGAGGCCCAGCGCGCCGCGCGGGAGTGGCTGGCCGCCGGCTGAGCCGCCGCCGGTCCAGCGATCAGGCTGCGCCCGCCAGTCGGGCCAGACTCTGCAATGTGCCGACGCAGGCCTGGGCGGCCTCCGCGCCTTTGATGCGGAAGTGCGCGCGGAAGAAGTCCTGATGGGCGCCGTGCTCATGAAAATGGTGCGGCGTCAGGACCACCGAAAACACCGGCGTCTCCGTGGCGAGCTGCACCTGCATGAGGGCGCGGATCACGGTCTCGGCCACGAACTCGTGGCGATAGATCCCACCATCGACGACAAATCCGGCCGCGACGATGGCCGCGTATCGCCCGGTGCGCGCCAGGATCTGGGCGTGCAACGGAATTTCGAAAGCCCCCGGGGTCTCGAAACGCTCGATGGCGTCGGCCGGAAAGCCCAGGGTCTGGATTTCCTCCAGGAAGCCGGCATGGGCCTCCCCTACGATTTCCGCGTGCCATAGGGAATGGACAAAGGCGACGCGGGCGGCGCGAAATGCGCCGGTCGCCGTGGGCAGTTCATGGACAACTTGGGTCATGGCTCTTCTCCCTGACCGGGTTCAAAGGACCACGACTCAGGGGCGCGCCGCGCGATGGCCCTGCGTGATGCGCAAGGCCGGCGTGGCGGTTCTCATAACCGGACTATGACCGTCGGCTCCGGATTCACACCGGGTCTGCTCGTCCCTGGCCGAGGCCAGGCGCCCGCGGGCTTGTCCTGCGAAACAGGCATCACCGCCGGTGGGGAGTTTCACCCCGCCCTGAGAACGTAGACCGCCGGATCCTCCAGCGGCGGGGAAACCCTAGATTGGCTTCCGCAACGTCAGCCAAGCGGCCAATTCATGCTTTCTGGTTCAGCGCGATGGCAACCGGCGCGGCGGTGGCGTTGCGTTGGCCGCCGGATCCGTAGCCGCTGCGCTCGGTGTGTTGCACCGCCACCTCCTCGGCGATGGCCCGCACCAGCCCTTCGGTGATGGTGCGCGCGGCCTCCAGGGCGCGGCCCTGGCGCGCCAGCACCGCGTCGAAGGCTTCCGTGGCCCGCATCAGCGCCGTGCGCTGGGCCAGGGGCGCGGTCTCCACCAGCTTCGGCTCCGCCCGCACCCGGGCCGACTCGTGCCGGTAGAGGTTCGCCAGCCGTGAGGTCTCCTCGATGTGGCGCGCCGCGTCGTGGGGCCGCCGCTGCTCGAAGGCGGCCGCCTCGAGGGCGACGAGCTCCGTCAGCCGCTCGGTCAGCAGGATGAGCTGGGCGACCCGGTCATCCGGATCCTGTGCTGTGATCGCCATGACTATTCCAGACCCTGTAGCTTGAGCATTTCCGTGGCCACGGCGTCGCTGATCCCGACCCCTCCGGCCTTGGCCATCTGCTTGGAGAAGGCGTCGGTCATGAACGACCGGAACATCGTCTCGCCGGTCCCGCCGCCGAACGGCGCGGCGGTCTCCACGCCTTCGAACATCTGCTGCAGCATGATCGATATGAACGACGCCTCGAACGCCTGGGCGGTGGCGGTGACGTCCTGGCGCTTGGCGAGCGCCTCGGCGGTGGTGGTGGCGGTGGGGGCCAGCAGGCCGGGCGCCAGGCCGGGGGCGGCGAGGGCGTCCATCACATCACCTCGATTTCGGCCTGCAGGGCGCCGGCCGCCTTGATGGTCTGCAGGATGGAGATCATGTCGCGCGGGGTGACCCCCAGGGCGTTCAGTCCGGCCACCAGGGTCGACAGCGAGGCGCCGTTGTTCAGGGTGACGAACTGACGGCCGGTTTCCTCCTCCACCGTGACGCCGGACTGCGGGACGGTGGTGGTCTGGCCCTGGCTGAACGGCGCCGGCTGGCTCACCTGCGGGGTTTCCTGCACGGTGATGGTGAGGTTGCCCTGCTGTACCGCCACCGTGGAGATGCGGACGTTGTCGCCCATCACGATGACGCCGGCCACCTCGTCGATGACCACCTTGGCGATCTCGTCCGGATCGACGCCCAGGTTCTCCACGTCGGAGATGAACGCCGCCATGTCGCGGCCGCCCGGCGGGCGGACCGAGACGATGGTCGAATTCTCCGCCACGGCCGTGCCCGGGAAGTGGCCGTTCACGGCGGCGGCGATGCGTTGCGCGGTGGTGAAGTCGGGATTGCGCAGGGTCATGCGCATCTGGTCCATGTTGGCGAGCTGGAAGCCGATCTCGCGCTCGACAATCGCCCCGGAGGCGATGCGGCCGGCGGTGGGCACGCCCTTCGACACCGACGAGCCGGAGGCGCCCGAGGCGCTGACCGAGCCGGTCTGAACCGTCCCCTGGGCGACCGCATAGGCCTGTCCGTCGGCGCCCAGCAACGGGGTGACCAGCAGCGTGCCGCCCAGCAGGCTCTTGGCGTCGCCCATGGCCGAGACCGTGGCGTCGAGCTGCGAGCCGGCCGCCGCGAACGGCGGCAGCCGGCCGGTGACCATCACCGCGGCGACATTCTTGGTGTTGAGGTTGGCGTCGCGGGTGTTGACCCCCAGCCGCTCCAGCATCGC
>CAXNKO010000135.1:0-5911 GCA_964202685.1 Caulobacterales bacterium | reverse complement strand
CGCTTCCCACAATCCGCCGGGTTGGTCCGGCGCCCGCAGGAGACCCGTTCCATGCACATGAATGACATGATCATCGCCAGCGTCGATGACCACATCATCGAACCGCCCTCGATGTTCGACCAGCATCTCAGCACCGAGCACAAGAAGCTCGCGCCCCAGTAAGTGCTCGACGACCGCGGTGACGCCCGCTGGTGGTGGGAACACGAGCAGAAGATGAGCTACAATGGCGGGCTCAATGCGGTGGTCGGGCGGCCGAAAGAAGAATACGGCATGGAGCCGGCGAACATCGAACAGATGCGCAAGGGCACCTGGAACCCCAAACTGCATATCGACGACATGAACGTCGGCGGTATCCCGTGCTCGGTAAATTTCCCCAGTTTCCCCGGTTTCGCCGGTAGTTGGTTCTGGAACGCCAAGGACAAGGTCAACGCGGAACGCGTCATTTCGGCCTACAACGACTGGCACATCGACGAGTGGTGTGGACCCTATCAGGGGCGCTATATCCCCACCGCCATCCTGCCACTCTGGAATGTCCCAACAGCGCTGCGGGAACTCAAGCGGGTCATCAAGAAGGGCTGTCGTTCGGTCACCTTCCCGTCCAATCCCGTCAACTGCGGCGGCATGCCCTCGATCCACAACGCATGCTGGGAGCCCCTGTGGGCGCTCTGCAATGATGAGCATGTGGTGCTGAACTGCCACATCGGCACCGGCCAGCCCGCCGCCTACGCCTCCGACGAATCGCCGATCTCGGCCTGGATCGCGTCGCTGCCCATGGCCATCGGCGCCGACGCGGCCGATCTGCTGCATCTGCGGGCTCTGCTGCGCTACCCGAACCTGAAGTTCTCCCTGTCGGAAGGCGGCATCGGCTGGATTCCCTACCTTCTGGAACGCACCGACTTCACCTATCGCCACCACGGCGCCTGGGTGCGTTGCGACTGGGGCGGCAAGCTGCCGTCGGAGGTGTTCCGCGAGCACTTTCTGTCCTGCTTCATCGAGGACAAGTTCGGTTGCCAGAACTACCAGGCGATCGGCGAGGACATTATCGCCTACGAGTGCGACTACCCCCACTCGGACTGCACCTGGCCCAACGTCGCCGAAGATCTGTGGGACAACGTCAAGGATCTGCCGGAGCGCGTGATCAACAAGATCACCCACGGCAACGTGTTCAAATTCTTCAACTACGATCCGGTCGCCATTCTCGGTCGGGAGAATTGCACGGTCGGCGCCCTGCGGGCCCAGGCGAGGGACGTGGACACCACCGTCCGCTCCCTGGGTGGCCGCGACGCCCGTGTCCAGGGCGACCTCACCCGGCCCGTCACCACGGCCGATGTGCAGAAGACCATGGGCGCGCGCGTCTGAGCGCCGCCGCCCGCCGAACAACCGGCGTCTCGGCGCCGGTTGTTTGAACGGCGATGGCGAAGGGGGGCCTCGCGGTTGCGCGGGGTCAAAGCCAAGCTCGCGATGTTCGGATTTCATCGCAGCATGACAACAGGTCCCCGCAGTTCCAGCGCCGGTCGGATCATCGCGCCGCTGATCGCCGCCTTGGCGATGTTCGTCGCCGGGGCGGTTCGATCAGAACCCAGCAGCGCCGACTCCATCGAGGCCTGCCCGCCAATTCCGCTCAATCGCATCGAGCGAGCCTTACTTCGCCAAGCCCTGCAGTCATCCGAAACGCCCGGCGCCGCGACCGATACCGCCGCGGCGGATGTGCTTAGGCGCTTCGCGACCGCCCTGGCGGGCCTGCGGGTCAAGCCGTCGCGCGTCGACAGCCTGTGGGCGATTGAGCCCCCGCCGCGGGACCTGTCCGCCGAAATAGAGGCCGCGCGAAGGGAGGGCCGCCTGGCCACGTGGCTGTCCGGTCTTCAGCCGACCCAGCCGGAATACCACCGGCTGCTGGGCGAACGCTGCCGCTACCAGCGGATCGTCGAGGCCGGCGGCTGGCCCGGCCTGCCGAGCGGAGCCAAGCTGGCGGCGGGCGACAGTCACCCGGTGGTGGAGGCGCTGCGGGCGCGCCTTCTCGCCGAGGGCTATGCGTTCGCGCCGGGCCCTTCAGCCCAGGCCATGGACCCGGATATCACCGCGGCGCTGCGGACGTTCCAGCGGCGGCATGATCTCGCCGATGACGGTGTTCTGGGGCCGGCGACCGTTCGGGCCTTGAACGTCTCGGCCACCGCGCGGCTCGGACAGATCGACGCCAACCTTGAACGTCTGCGGTGGTTGCCCAGGGACCTGCCTGGCGAGCGGGTCGAGGTCGACATCGGCGCTCAGCAGGTGACTCTGTATTCCTCCGGGCGCGCCGTGCTGAACATGCGCGCCATCGTGGGCGATCCCGGCCACAAGACGCCGATGTTCGCCTCCCGGCTGACGTCCATCGTATTCAACCCGCCCTGGAACGTGCCGGCCTCCATCGCGCGCAACGAGATCCTGCCCAAGGCGGCGCGGGATCCGGGCTATCTGCGCCGCCTGCACATCATCCAGACCCCCCAGGGGCTCCGGCAGCCGCCCGGTCCCTGGAACGCCCTGGGGCAGATCAAGTTCGATCTGCCAAGCCCGTTCGGCGTCTATCTGCACGACACATCGACCCGCAACCTGTTCGCACGCGCGTCCCGCACCCTGAGCCATGGATGTATCCGGCTTGAGAAGCCGAAGGCGCTGGCGGCGGAGTTGCTGGCCGGCCAGGGCTGGAGCGCGGCCGACATCGACCAAGCGATCGCCACAGGGGCCACGCGGCGGCTGGCGCTTCGGTCTTCCACCTCCTTGTTTGTCCTCTACCGCACCGCGGAGGTTGACGGCGACGGGTGGGTCACCTTCCGTCAAGATGTTTATGGCTGGGATAAGCAGCTCCTGGACGCGCTCAACAATTTTTGACCCATGTGTCGAGACTTATGACCCGATATCGAATATAGGACGAGCGCGGGAGCTGGACCCATTTGTCCTGAAGCGTCACAGTAGGGGTTTGGTTTTGCAGATACCGCGGCGTCGCTTCCTGGCTCTTGGCGTGGGCGCCGCGTTACCCTTGGTGGCGCCGCTGCGGGCCGCCGCCCAACCGACGGTCCGCAGTCTGGCGGTCTTGAACCTCCACACCGGCGAGCGGCTGCGGACAACCTACTGGGAGGCCGGCGCCTACCTTGCCGACGCGCTGTCGGCTTTCAACCGGGTCCTGCGCGATCACCGGACCGGCGAGGTGCATGAGATCGCGCCCGGCGCGCTCGATCTCGTCACGCTGCTTTCGGATCGCTTGGAGACCCGCGGCGAGGTGCAGATCATCTCCGGCTATCGCTCACCCACGACCAACGCAAAGCTGCGCGCCGCGAGCTCAGGCGTCGCCGGCGGCAGCCTGCACATGTACGGCAAGGCGCTGGATATCCGCATGCCCGGCGTGGACCTGGCGTGTCTGCGCGATGCGGCCTGGTCGTTGCAGCAGGGCGGGGTCGGATTCTACCGGGGTTCGGATTTCGTCCATGTCGATATTGGCCGCGTCCGCCGCTGGGAAGGCTAGCGGCCGCGCCTGACGGGCGTCGGGGGGCTTGAGCGGCGTCAATGCGCGTCCCGCAGGGCGGCTCAATCTGCGCTCAGGTTTGGAGCGCCCTTCATGGCATACAAGGACATCCTCGTGCAGGCCGACGCCGGCGAAGCGTCCGCTCGGCGGTCGCGGATCGCCGCGCGACTGGCGCGGCAGTTCAACGCTGAGCTCACCGGCGTCTTCCTGCGCACCACCTTCCCCATCCAGAGCTTCACGGCGGGGCCGTACGGCGTCGTGCCGCCCATCGTCACGCCGAAGCTGATCGCGGAATACGAAGACGTGATGGACGCGGCGGCTGCGGGTGCGCGCGCCAGTTTCGAGGCCGCCGTCCGCGAGGCGGGCGTTCCTTCGGAATGGCTGACGGTCGATGGCGACACGCCCCGGGCGATGCTCCAATGCATGCGCCGCACGGATCTGACGGTGTTTCCGCGTGATTTGCTTCCCACCGTTCGCGAGTATGGGCTCACGCCGGCGCAGCTGGGGATGTGGGGCGGGGGACCGATGCTGGTCCTGCCCGATGTTGCCGCGGACCAGCCGATCGGCCGGCGGGTGCTGGTGGCCTGGAACGACAGCCGGGAAGCGGCGCGGGCGCTGCGCGACGCCTGGCCGTTGCTGGCCACCGCTGAGGAAGTCGTTGTCCTCATCGTCTCGGCGCAGGGCGACGTCGGGCCCGAGGGCATGCTGAGGCGGCACTTCGAACACCATGGCTGCAAGGCGAAGGTGATGGTCGAGCAGAGTCCGGAGGCCTCCATCGGCGAGGTCATCCTGCGGCAGGCCGCGGGCCTGAATGCGGACCTGGTGGTCATGGGCCTTTATGGCCATGCCCGGCTGCAGGAACTCCTGCTGGGCGGGGTGAGCCGAGACCTGTTGAAGGCCTCGCCGACCGCGCTCCTAGTCTCGCACTGACCACGTGAGTCTTCTTCAGACGGGCCATTTCGCCCGCCTAAACTCTACCCCTTACTGTCTGGTGCATTTCAGCTGACAATGCCGACGCGAGAAGCGATAGCAGCACCGCACGATAGGGTTCGAGCCGGGTGGGCCGCTCCGGCGAATGGTCGCCACGGCACGAACGCACGGGCGTGCGGCCGGCGTTCGTGGTGACGACAATTAAGCGCGGGTTAGTTTCGGTCGCGCGCACCCGGCGGCGGCACCCCGCGACGAGGCAGGAAGACCTGGCGGACGCTTAGCCGAACGGTTCGGCCGAGCGGATCTAGGAGGTCGGGTTGAAAGTTGATGGGAACCAGGCCGGTTGGCTCGCGAACATCGACCTGCTCGTCGAAAAGATTGTCGACCGACAAGCTGACCCGCGCCCCGCGCATCCAAGGGTTTCGGCGAGCCCGAGGTCGCCCGCCCAGGTCTGCGAAGAGCCGCAGGTTGACGGTGGTCAGGTCTGAAAATCTAAGACCGGCGCCGCCTAAAGCGCTCTCAAGTCGGCTCCCTTGCTGCCAACGTGCCGTAAGGCGCCCGCCGAGCCCGTTGCGCGACACACCGGCCTGGAGGTCCACCAGGTGCCTGGGGCTCATGGAGCCGCTGGCCCCATCCAGCAGGGCCAGCAACGGGAAGGCCGCTCGGACCAACACCTCATCCTGCAGCCGCCAGGTGTGGAAGACGGCCAGCTGTAGGTTGCCGCCGCCGCGCCCGGAGCCACCCCACCCACCAAAGGCGCGGCCCCCGCGTGCTCTGCCGCCATCACCAGGTGGGCGCTCCTCCGCTCCAGGCCTTCCGAACTGGGCGCGACCCTCGGCTCCACCTGCGGAGAGCGCACGGTTGTTTCGGAGGGCGCGGCTGTAGTTGAAGCCCCAACGCAGTTCGTCCCGATCGTGGCGGGCAAAGTTGACCGGCCGTACGTCCACTTGGATGAGCCGGTCGGAGGCGTCGCGAACGAACCGACCCGGGAAGGCGGCCTCGATCTCCGGGGTCGGCGAGGGGAAGTTGGCGATCTCGTCGCGTAGATGCGTGCGCGTGTAGTCGGCGCGCAGCATAAAATCCGTTTCATCGAACGGACGAATGGTCAGGCCAAGCTTAAGGACACGGCGGTTGTCGGCAAGGAGATCGGGATTGCCGCCTTCGATGCGGGTCAGCTCCACGGTTTCGCCACGTGTGAAATCGAACACGCGCACGCCGGGAGTGATCGTTTCGGGTTCAAGGCACGGCGGTTGCAGCCATCGAGACGCTGACCGCCGCAGGTGATACTTACCTTCCTGCGGGGCTCGCATGGGGCTTCAACATGCTTTCGTCGCCGATTCCGATGACGGACGCGCAGGCCTATGACGCGACCGGCACAAACCAGAGGCCGCGCAAGGTCCTCGTCCTCATGACGGACGGCGCCAACTCCATGGCCTTGAAAGCGTCCAACGGCAGCCATTCCAGCATCGGCGGCGCGGCGCC
>CAXNKO010000134.1:0-5911 GCA_964202685.1 Caulobacterales bacterium | reverse complement strand
CTGACCGGGCCGGGTGACGGATCCGCCAGGATCGCGGTTGCCGCCTTGCTGCCGAGCGACAAGGAATGGGCTGACCCGAGCGGCTTTCTGGCGACGCTGCGTGCGGTGGCCTATGGGCAGGCCGCCGACGGCGGCGCACTGTACCTTATCGACCGGAACGGGGAGATGGGGCCGGAGGCGAGGGCGCTGGCATTGGCGAAGATCGTGACGGCCTCGCGGCAGCTCTGGAAGGTTGGCGCCAGCCCGGACATCACCATCCTGGTGCTGCCCCAGTAGGGTTGGCTGCGCTTGGTTCGGGGTGGTGGATTGTCGTATAGCCCCGGCATGGCCGTTCGACCGCCCCGCGACCTGCGTCTGGAGAATGGCGCCAGCGCGCTGGACTATGAGTTGCTGGAGGAAAAGGCCGCCGCCCTCGGCCGCCTGGGCGCCAAGGCCGCCGCGGCCATCGCGCGGCTGCGGGCCTGCCAGGCCGGCGAGGAGCGCCCCACCCTGGTGGCCGACGCCGCCCATGCGGTCTGGTGCTATTTCATCCAGCGCGAGGTGTGCGGCCTGCGTGACCACCGCCCGGTGATCGCTGACCTGAACATCCCCCGCGAAGTGCTGAGCCGCCTGGGCGCCGCGCCGGGCGCTTAGATGTGCGTCAGCTGTGACGCGCCGTACAGGAACCGCATGAACGGGATCGGCCGGGCGGGATGTTCCAGCCGCTGCTCCATCTCCCGCAGCACGAACCGGGTGACAATCGGCAGGTCGAGGTCCTGGGCGTCCTTGAGGGTGAACCAGGCGATTTCGTCCAGTTCGCCGCAGTCGGGCTGCGGCTCCAGGCTGACCAGCCGGTCGGCGTCCGCCATGAAGAAGCGGGCGTCGAAGCGCTTGGGCACGCTGGGGGGCGTGATCGCCCGGGCCACGAAGTTCAGCGCCCCCAGATCGGCCTGGGCGCCCTGGGCCACGAACTCCCGCCAGGGGCCGACGGCGCTGCGGACCGGCGCGGGCCGGGCCAGCAGCAGGCCCGCTTCCTCGAAGGTCTCGCGGATGGCCGCCATGCCCAGGGCCCGCGCCCGGGCCAGGGGCGCGGTCATGTGCAGCTTCTCGGCCACCTCGGGTCGCAGGTCGGTGGCGTAGGGGGCATGGAAGTCGGCCGGGTCCACCCGCCCGCCCGGAAACACCCACTTGTCGGGCATGAAGCTGTGGCCGCCATGGCGGCGGCCCAGCAGGACGCGCGGCCTGGCCTGGTCCCGGCGCACCAGGATCAGGGTGGCGGCGTGGCGCGGGCGCACGGCGCGGCTGCCGGGCAGGCGGTCGGGCAGGGTGGTGACCGTGCGGTCTTCTTCGAACTGGAGGGCGGACATCAAACAAGCGTATGAACGCCCGGAGGCTCCGTGGGAAGGCCTTTACCGCCGCCGCTTGCCGCCGCCGCCGCGGGGCGGGGGGCGGCCGATGGGCGGGCGGCGCGCGCCCTGGCGGGGCACCCGCGCCTTGGGATCGGCGGGGTCCGGTTCGCTCAGCATCTCGAACAGCAGGCCACCGGTGAGCGGTGTCGCTTCCAGGAGCCGCACGTCGACAATCTTGCCCAGGGGCCAGCGCCGGCCGGTGCGTTCCCCGACCAGGGCGTGGGTGCGCTCGTCGTGGATGAAGAACTCCGCCCCCAGCCGCGACACCGGGATCAGGCCGTCGGCGCCGGTCTCGGCCAGGCGCACGAACAGGCCAAACCGGGTGACGCCGGTGATCCGGCCGGCGAATTCCGCCCCCACCCGGTCGGCCAGGAAAGCCGCCACATAGCGGTCGGTGGCGTCGCGCTCGGCGGCCATGGCCCGGCGCTCGGCGGCGGTGATATGTTCGGCGGTGGCCTTCATCCGGCTGATCTCCGGGTCGGTGAGGCCGTCGTCCCCCAGCCCCAGGGCCCGCACCAGGGCCCGGTGGACGATCAGGTCCGAATAGCGGCGGATCGGCGAGGTGAAATGGGCGTAGCGGCCCAGGTTCAGCCCGAAGTGGCCGATGTTCTCCACCGCGTAGATCGCCTGCATCTGGCTGCGCAGCACCACCTCATTGACGATCTCCCCGTGGGGGCCGCCGCGGGTCTCATCCAGCAGGCGGTTGAAGCGGTCGGTGCGCGGCGCCTCGCCCTTGGACCAGGCGATGCCCAGGGTGTTGAGGAACTCCACCAGCGCCTGCACCTTCATCTGGCTGGGGGTGTCGTGGATGCGGTAGATCAGCGGCGTGCGCTTGGCCTCCAGGGTCTCGGCGGCGCAGACATTGGCCTGGATCATCATCTCCTCGATCAGCCGGTGCGCCTCCAGGGAGGCGCGGGCGGTGATGGAGGTGATCTTGCCCTCGGGACTGAGCACGATCTTGCGTTCCAGGCTCTCGATGGCCAGGGGCGAGCGGGCGTCGCGGCCCTTCTTCATGGTCGCATAGGCGGCGTAGAGCGGCGCCAGCACCCCGGCCAGGATCGGGCCGGTCTTGTCGTCGGGCTGGCCGTCCACGGCGGCCTGAGCCTGCTCATAGGCCAGCTTGGCGGCCGAGCGCATCAAGCCCCGCGCGAACCGGTGCGAGCGTTTGCGGCCGTCGGCGCCGAACACCATCCGCACCGCCAGGCAGGCCCGGGCCTCCCCCTCGCGCAGAGAGCAGAGCCCGTTGGACAGCCGCTCCGGCAGCATCGGCTCCACCCGGTCGGGGAAATAGACGCTGTTGGCCTTCTCGCGGGCCTCGTCGTCCAGGGCCGAGCCGGGGCGGACGTAAGCCGCCACGTCGGCGATGGCCACCCAGACCACCCAGCCGCCGGGGTTCTTCGGATCCTCGTCGGGGGCGGCGTGGACCGCGTCGTCGTGGTCGCGGGCGTCGGCCGGGTCGATGGTGACGAAGGCGATGTCGCGCAGGTCCTCGCGCCCCGCCAGGGTCGGCGGCCGGGCCGCCTCGGCCTCGGCTTCCGCCGCCGGGGTGAAGCCCATGGGAATGGCGTGGGTGTGGATGGCGATCAGCGAGGCGGCGCGGGGGTCGTCCTCGCGGCCCACCACCTCCAATAGTTTGCCGCGGTGCGGGCCATGCCGCTGCTCGGCGCCGCCCACCTGGGCCAGCACCAGGTCGCCGTCGCGCAGGCTGGCGGCGTCGGGGTCGGTGAGCACCAGGCTCTGTTTCGTGCGCCGGTCCACCGGCTCGACGCGGATCTCGCGGTTCGACTTGCGCACCACGCCCAACACCTTGTGAGCGCTCTGGCCCAGGCGCTTGATCAGCCGCGCCTCCACCTCGCCGTCAGCCAGGCGGTCGAACCGCACCAGCAGCCGGTCGCCCAGCCCCGGCGCTCCGGCCGCGGCTTCGCTCTTGTCGGGGACCAGGCGGGCGCGCGGCGCGTCCTCGGCCTTGGCCAGCCGCACCCACAGTTCGCCGTCAGCGTCGCGCTCGATGACATCGGCCACCCCCACCGGCGGCAGAGCGCCGGTCTCGCTGATCCGCCGTCCGCCCCGGCGCACCAGGGCGCCGCTGGTCTCCAGCTCGCCCAGCAGCTCGCGCAGGGCCCGCCGGTCGGCGCCCTTCAGCCCGAACGCCTGGGCGATGGCCGCCCGCGGCGCATCGGGATTCTGGCGCACGAACCCCAGCAGGGTGTCGCGGTCAGGCAGGCCCTGGGGCAGGCGGTGCGGACGGACGGGACGTTTGGCCATGGGTCTGATTAGGCCGTGACAGGCGCAAGTGAAACCCGCTTCCCCGCTCTTTCCCGCGAATGCGGGAACCCAGGCTTTTTATCTTTGGATTTCGCGCCTTACAAAAACGCCTGGATCCTCGCCTTCGCGCATAGGCGGTAGGTTTAGCGGTCCAGTGGATGGCCATAGCCGTTCCTTCGCCCCTTGCGGGAGAAGGTGGCCCTGCGAAGCAGGGTCGGATGAGGGGTGTTCCACGGCCTGACCGGCAAAGGGTAAGCACGATTGCTTGAATCGCCGCGAGACCCCTCATCCGTCGGCTTCGCCGCCACCTTCTCCCGCAAGGGGCGAAGGACCCTGGATGGCCAACTTACCGCCTATGCGCCTTCGCGGGGACGAGCGGGGGATGGGCGGTGTCGGCTGACCGTATTGCGATCAGCCGACAGCCGCCTTCTTCTTGGCCGCGGGCTTCTTTTTCACCGCCGCCTTTTTCGCCGCGGGCTTCTTCGCCGGGGCAGCCTTCGCCGGCGCGGGTTTCTTCGCCCCGCGCTTGGGCTTGCCGCCCCCCTTGGCTTCCCGCTCGGCCAGCAGCTTCACCGCCTCGTCGAGGGTCAGCGCCTTGGGGTCGGCGTTGCGCGGCACATTGGCGTTGACCGCGCCGTGCTTCACATAGGGCCCGTAGCGGCCGGGCATCACCCGCACCGGCTGGCCGTCGGCCGGATGGGCGCCCAGCTCCACCAGCGGCGTGGCCTCGCCCCGGCCTCGGCCCGGGCCCGCCGCGCGCTTTTCCGCCAGCAGGGCCACGGCGCGGTTCAGCCCCACCTCGAACACCTCATCGACGCTGGGCAGATTGGCGTAGGTCCCATTGTGCTGCACGAAGGGCCCGTAGCGGCCGATGCCGGCGGCGATCATCTCACCGTCTTCCGGGTGGGCGCCCACGTCGCGGGGCAGGCGCAGCAGCCGTAGCGCCTTCTCCAGGTCCATGGCCGCCGGCGACCAGGTCTTGGGCAGGCTGGCCCGTTTGGGCTTCTCGCCGTCGCCCAGCTGCACATAGGGTCCGAACCGCCCGGCCCGCAGCAAGACCTTGAGCCCGGTCAGGTCGTCGACCCCCAGCTCCCGGTCGCCGTTGGCGGCGTCGGCCTCATCGTTGTCGGCCTGGGCCAGGGGCCGGGTGTGGCGGCATTCGGGATAGTTGGAGCAGCCGATGAAGGCCCCGAACTTGCCGGTCTTCAGCGACAGCCGCCCGGCCCCGCAGGTGGGGCAGCCGCGCGGATCGGTCCCATCCTCGCGGGCCGGGAAGATGTGCGGACCCAGCGCCTCGTTCAGCGCCTCCAGCACCTGGCCCACCCGCAGGTCGCCGATCTCACCCACCGCCCCGGAGAAATCGGTCCAGAACTCCCGCAGCAGCACCTTCCAGTCCAGCTGGCCGGCCGAGACCAGGTCCAGCTTCTCCTCCAGCTCGGCGGTGAAGTCGTATTCCACGTATTTGAGGAAGAACTCCTCCAGGAAGGCGGTGACCAGCCGGCCCTTGTCCTCGGGGATGAAGCGGTTCTTGTCCATGCGCACATATTCGCGCTCGCGCAGCACGGTGAGCACCGAGGCGTAGGTGGAGGGCCGGCCGATGCCCAGCTCCTCCATCTTCTTCACCAGGCTGGCTTCGGAGTAGCGCGGCGGCGGCTCGGTGAAATGCTGGTCGGCCTTGGCGGCCAGCACCTTGGCGTCGGCGCCTTCCTTGACCGCGGGCAGGCGGCCGCCCTCCTCGTCATCCGGATCGTCGCGGCCTTCCTCGTAGACCGCCAGATAGCCGTCGAACAGCACCACCTGGCCGGTGGCGCGCAGGCCGGTCCTGCCGTCGGTGGACTCCAGGTCGATGGAGGTGCGCTCGATGCGGGCGGATTCCATCTGCGAGGCGATCATTCGCTTCCAGACCAGCTCGTAGAGCCGGCCCATGTCCGATTCCAGCCGCAGCGAGCCGGGGTTGCGGGCCAGCGAGGTGGGGCGGATGGCCTCGTGGGCCTCCTGGGCGTTCTTGGCCTTGGTCTTGTAGATGCGCCCGCTCTCGGGGACATATTCCTTGCCGTAGAGCCCGGCGATCACCTGGCGGGCCTCGGTCACCGCCTCGGGCGCGCTCTGCACCCCGTCGGTGCGCATGTAGGTGATCAGGCCCACGGTCTCGCCGCCCACATCGACGCCCTCATAGAGGCGCTGGGCGGCCTGCATGGTGCGCTGGGCCGAGAAGCCCAGCTTGCGCGACGCCTCCTGCTGCAGGGTCGAGGTGGTGA
>CAXNKO010000133.1:0-5917 GCA_964202685.1 Caulobacterales bacterium | reverse complement strand
CTGTAGAGGGACGCCCCGTGGGGATCGGCCAGGCCGATGGCGACGTCCGCCTTCTCGGCGCGCAGGGCGGCGGCGACGCCGGCCAGGGTGCCGCCCGAGCCGATGGCGCAGATGAAGCCGTCGATCCGCCCGCCGGTCTGGCGCCAGATCTCCGGCCCGGTGGTCTCAATGTGCGCCTGGCGGTTGGCGACATTGTCAAACTGGTTGGCCCACAGCGCGCCGGCCGGTTCCGTCGCCGCCAGTTCCGCGGCCAGGCGGCCGGAATGGCGGATATAGTTGCGGGGGTCGGAGTAGGGGTGGACATCCACCTCGACCAGGTCGGCGCCGCACAGGCGAACGGCGTCCTTCTTCTCCTGACTCTGGCTGCGCGGCATCACCACGGTGCAGCTATACCCCAGCGCCTTGGCGACCATGGCCAGGCCGATGCCGGTGTTGCCGGCGGTGCCTTCGACGATACGGCCGCCGGGGCGGATCAGGCCCTTGGCCTCCGCGTCGCGGACGATGAACAGGGCGGCGCGGTCCTTCACCGACTGGCCGGGGTTCATATATTCCGCCTTGGCCAATATCTCGCAGCCGGTGGCTTCGCTGGCCCGGCGCAGGCGAATGAGGGGCGTGTTTCCGATGGCGTCCAGGACGCTCTTTGCGACAATCATGGCGGCTGTTTAGGCGGCGATGGGCGCGAGGAACAGGGGGCTCAGGGCTTCGCCAGGGTCAGCTGCACCACATTGGTGCGCTCGGTGCGGAATCCCGCCTCGCAATAGCTGAGATAGAATCGCCACAGCCGCCGGAACCGCTCATCGAAACCCGGGCCGCGGATGTCCGTCCAGGCGCGGTCGAAACGCACCGACCATTCGGCCAGGGTGTCGGCATAATGCTGGCCGAAGCGGATCAGGCCGCGCCAGTCCAGGCCGGCGCGGTCGGTCTCGGCCCGCAGCCGGGCCTCGCTGGGCAGCATGCCGCCGGGGAAGATGTATTTCTGGATGAAGTCGGCCCGCGACCGGTAGCTATCGAACAACTCGTCGCGGATGGTGATGATCTGCAGTCCGGCGCGGCCGGCGGGGCGCAGCACCGCGCGGATCTTGTCGAAATAGGCCGGCCAGTAGCGCTCCCCCACCGCCTCGAACATCTCGATGGAGGCCACCCGGTCGAACTCGCCCTCCACGTCGCGGTAGTCGATGAGCCTGATTTCGGCAGCGTCGGCCAGGCCCTGGTCGAACATCCGGCGGCGGGCGAAGTCGTGCTGTTCGCGGGAGATGGTGACGCCGGTCACCTTGGCGCCCACCTCACGGGCGGCGAACTCGGCGAAACCGCCCCAGCCGCAGCCGATCTCCAGCACCTTCATGCCGGCCTCGAGCCCCATGTTGCGGGCCAGGGTCCGGTACGTCTGGGTCTGGGCCTGGTCGAGGGGTTGGTCGGGGCGTTCATAGAGGGCCGAGGAGTAGGTCATGGTGGCGTCGAGCCAGCGGCCGTAGAAGGCGTTGCCCAGATCGTAATGGGCGTGGATGTTGCGGCGCGCGCCCTGGCGGGTGTTGGCGCGGAACAGGTGGCCGGCGAAATTGACGGCGCGAAACAGCGGATTGCCGGTGACCACCCGCTTGATGCGGTCCCAGTTGAGGCTGAACGCCGTGAGCAGGGCGCTGAGGTCGGGGGTGTCCCACTCGTCGGCCACGAAGCCCTCCGCGAAGCCGATGTCGCCGCCGGCCAGGATGCGGCGCATGCAGCGGAAGTCGCGAATGATCAGGCGCGCGTCGGGACCGGCGTCGGAGCCGGCGATGCGCAGCTCGCGGCCGGACGGCAGCACGAAGGTGACCGTCCCGACCATCCAGCTTCTGGCGATGGTCCGCAGCACCTGGCGGAACGCGACCGGCGCGCCGGCCAGCTCTGGCAGGCGCCCGAGGGCGTGGGGGCCGGGCGGGGCGCCGGCCAAGGACCTGTCGTCGGCGAGGCTCATGACGGCTCCCCAAGGTCGATGGCGAAACTTTACCACGATAGGGTCCTGGCGGGAACCGCGGCGGTGATTCGCCGGGTCTCAATCCGGGCGCCGGCGCAATTCCGCGCTTGTGGCGAGGCGGCGACCGCGCCACTTACCGGACGATCAATCACCGATAGGACCGTGCCATGGCCGCCCTGGTGCTTCCCCGCTGGAACTTGACGATCGGGGAGGGCGCGCCGCTGGTGGTCATCGCGGGCCTGAACGTCCTGGAAGACCTTGAGCTGGCGCTGCACACCGCCCGCAGCCTGAAGGCGACGGCCCAGGCGCTGGGCCTGCCCTATGTGTTCAAGGCCAGTTTCGACAAGGCCAACCGCTCATCGATCAAGAGCTATCGGGGGCCGGGCCTCGAGGAAGGCTTGCAGATGCTGGCGGCGGTGAAGGCGCAGGTCGATGTGCCGGTGGCCACCGATATCCATGAGCCCGGCCAGGCTGAGGCGGTGGCGGCGGTGGCCGACCTCGTGCAGATTCCGGCCTTCCTCTGCCGTCAGACCGACCTGGTGGTCGCCGCGGCCCGGGCGGTGGACCGCGCCGGGGGCTGGCTGCACGTCAAGAAGGGTCAGTTCCTCGCCCCTTGGGACGCGGCGAACATCGTCGCCAAGGTGCGCGAGGCGGCCGGCCGTGATCTGCTGGTGCTTTGCGAGCGCGGCGCCGCGTTCGGCTACAACAACCTGGTGGTCGATATGCTGGGGATCGGCGCGATGCAGAACCTGGGGGTTCCGGTGACCATCGACGCCACCCATGCGGTGCAACTGCCAGGCGCCGATCCGCGCACGGGGGGCGCCACGACGGGCGGACGTCGCGGCGGCGTGGCGGTGATCGCCAAGGCGGCGGTGGCGGCCGGCGCCGACGGGGTGTTCCTGGAATTCCATCCCGAGCCGGACCAGGCGTTGTGCGATGGGCCCAGTTGCCTGCCCCTGTCCGAGGCGCCGGCGTTGTTGGCGACCCTGAAGGCGGTGCGCGTCGCGGTGCAGCCATGAGGCGCCCTGGCTTGACCCGCCCCCTGTCCGGACGCACAGGCTAGGCCCATGGATCTCGCCGCCCTGCAACCGCTGCTGGCCCGCCTGCCTGGAGTGCGCACGGCCTGCGTGGGCGATCTGATGGTGGACCGTTTCGTCTATGGCGATGTGGCCCGGGTGTCGCCGGAGGCGCCGATTCCGGTGCTGGTGCGGACCCGGGAGAACATGATGCTGGGCGGCTGCGGCAACGTGGCGCGCAATGTGGCGGCGCTGGGCGGCCACGCGGCCCTGGTGGGGCTGGTGGGGGGCGATGCGGATGCCGGCGAGGCGCTGCGCCTGGTGGCGGCGGAGCCGGGGATCGAGGGCTTCCTGGTCACCGACGCCACCCGGCCGACCACGCTGAAGACCCGTTTCGTCTCCGCCGGACAGCAGCTGTTGCGGGTCGATCTGGAGGAGAGCCGTCCGATCAGCGGCGCGGTGGAACAGCGGCTGATCCGCACCATCCGCGACGTGGCCGCCGATGTGGGGGTCATCCTGCTGTCCGACTATGGCAAGGGCGTCGTCACCCCAGCCGTGATCGAGGCCTGCCGTGAGGCCGCGGCGGCCGGGGCCCGGGTGATCGTCGACTCCAAGGCCCGCAGTTTCGCCCGCTATGGCCCGGTGCATATCCTCAAGCCCAACGCCGCCGAGCTGGCCTACGCCACCGAAATGCCCACCGAGACCGATGCCGAGATCGAGGCCGCGCTGGCCCGCGCGCTTGGCCTGTGCGAGGCCGCCGCGGTGCTGGTCACCCGCGCCGGCAAGGGGATTTCCCTGGCTGAACGGGGCCAGCCGGTGCGTCACTTCCGATCCGTGCGGCGTGAGGTTTTCGACGCCTCGGGCGCCGGCGACACCGCCCTGGCGGCGCTTGGCCTGGCGCTGGCGGCTGGCGCGACCATCGAGGCGGCCATCGATTTCGCCCAGCTGGCTTCCGGGGTGGCGGTGGGCAAGGCTGGCACCGCGACGGTGTCGCCCGACGAACTGGTGGAGGCCGCCATCAGCGCCCACATCGCCCCGGCCGAGGCCAAGGTCGCCACCGCTTCGCGGATGGCCGCCGAGGTGGCGCGCTGGCGCGAGCGCGGCCTGAAGGTCGGCTTCACCAATGGCTGCTTTGACATCCTGCATCGTGGCCATGTGGCCTATCTCACCCAGGCGCGGGCCTGGTGCGACCGGCTGATCGTCGGCGTCAACAGCGATCGCTCCGTGCGCGCGCTGAAGGGCCCCGACCGGCCGATGAACGATCTTGAGTCCCGCGCCCTGGTGCTGGCGGGCCTGGGGTCCGTCGACCTGGTGGCGCCGTTCGACGAGGATACGCCGATGCAGCTGATACTGGCCGCGCGTCCGGACGTGCTGATCAAGGGCGCCGACTATAGCGAGGACGAGGTGGTCGGCGCCGCCGAGGTGCGCAGCTGGGGCGGCGAGGTTCGCCTGGCGACCATCGTCGAGGGTTATTCCACCACCGCCGCCATCGCCCGGATGGCGGGGACCAAGGACGCCGCGTCATGACCCGCCGCATCGCCTTCGTGACCGGCGGGGCCGGCTTCATCGGCTCGAATATCGTCGCCAGACTGGCGGAAGATCGCACCCTGGACGTGGTGGTCTGCGACCGTCTGCATGGGACCGAACTGGGCAAGTGGCGCAACATCGCCAAGCACCCGATCGGCGACTTCGTGGCCCCGGAGGAGATGTTCGACTGGCTGGAGAAGCGCTGGCGCGACATCGAGATCGTCATCCACATGGCGGCGGTGTCCTCCACCACCGAGCCCGACGCCGACAAGATCGTGCGGTCCAACTTCACCCTGTCGCGGGATCTGTTCCGCTGGTGCGCCGACCGTCAGCGCCGGCTGATCTATGCCTCCTCGGCGGCGACCTATGGCGACGGCGGCCAGGGGTTCGACGACGACAACGGCTTCGAGGCGCTGGCGGGCCTGCGCCCGCTCAACACCTATGGCTGGTCGAAGGCGATGTTCGACCTGTTCGCCGCGCGGCAGGCGTCCCGGGACTATGCGCCGCCGCAATGGGTGGGGCTGAAGTTCTTCAACGTCTACGGACCCAACGAGGAGCACAAGCACGCCATGAAGTCGGTGGCCTCGCAGATCTGGCCCAAGGTCCGCGACAGCCATGCGGTGCAGCTGTTCAAGTCCTACCGGGCCGACATCCCGGACGGCGGCCAGAAGCGAGACTTCGTCTATGTGCGCGACTGCGCCGACGTGGTGGAGTGGTTGCTGCAGACGCCGGGCGCCAACGGTGTCTTCAACCTGGGCAGCGGCGAGGCGCGCAGCTTCGAGGACATGGCCCGCGCGGTCTTCACCGCCGCCGGCAAGCCGCCGGTGATCGAATATACGCCGATGCCGCCGGCGATCCGCGAGCGCTACCAGTACTTCACCCAGGCGCACATGGAACGGCTGCGCGCCGCCGGCTATGAGCGTCCGTTCACACCGCTGGAGGCGGGTATCGGCGACTATGTGACGTCCTTCCTCTCCCAGCCCGACCCCTATCGCTGAGCGGCGGGAGGCCGCCGCCATGGCCACGTCGCGATCCTTCAGCCGCTGGCTGGCCCTGGGCCTGGCGGCCCTGGCGATCATCATGGGGCTGGCGGCCTTCGTCTGGCGCGACGACATCCTGCAGGCGGGTCTCGATCCCAAGGAGCCGTTCCAGACCTACGCGCCGCCGCCCGAGCCGGATTACGCCACCTCCGCGGCCTGGGCGCTGACGCCGGTATCGGCCGCGGCGATCAAGCCCGGCGACCCCGCGGTGGATGTGTTCTTTGTCGCGCCCACCACCTATGACGGCGGCCGCCACTGGAACGGCCCGATCGACGATCCGCAGGCCAACCGCTTTTTCCAGCACAGCATCGCGCCAAACCATGTCGGGCCATTCGTGCGGGTCGGCCGCATCTTCGCGCCCCGCTATCGCCAGGCCAGCCTCT
>CAXNKO010000132.1:0-5920 GCA_964202685.1 Caulobacterales bacterium | reverse complement strand
GCCTTTGCTGGGTTTCGCGGCGAGGTAGATCAGCTTCAGCAGCGAGCTCTTGCCCGCGCCCGATGGACCGGTGACGAAATGGAACGATCCCGGAGCGAGCGCGAAGGAGATATCCCGCAGAATCTCTGGCCCGCGCCCATAGCGCATGGAGACGTCGTCGAACCGGACGACGGCGTCATCGGCTTGGGCCGCCGTATCGATGTCTGGGTTTCTGGACATGGAGACCGAAATCGGCGACCCCGGGTGAGGTTTCTGGAGCGTCCGATTCGAGCGTCATGATACTGACCTGTCCAGAGTGCGCCACCAGCTATTTTGTCGACGACGGCAAGATCCCGCCGGCTGGGCGCTCGGTTCGGTGCGCGAACTGCGGGGCGCGGTGGACGGCGACGGCGGAATCCGAGCTGGAGTTGACGGCCATCCCGGAGGCGGCCGCGGCGCCAGAGGATACGCACCCCCAGGCCGTAAACATCGACGAACTTTCCGGCGAGGCGCTGCCGAAGGTGTTCCGGGCGCGGGCCGACAATGTGCGCAAGGTGCGTCAGGCGGCGACGTTCGGCGTGGTCTGGGCGGCGGCGGCGGCGGCGCTGGCGATCCTGGCGGCGCTGGCGATCGTGTTCCGCGCCGACGTCGTCCGCCACTGGCCGCGCTCGGCGGCTGCGTACGCCACTATCGGCATGCCGGTGAACAGCCTCGGCCTGGTGCTCGATGCGATCAAGGCGGAGCCGGCGCTGGAGGGTGGACATGCGGTGCTGGCGATCTCCGGCCAGATCCGCAACATCATGGATCGCGAAGCGATGTCGCCGCCCTTGAAGATCAGCCTGCTGGACAAGTCCGGCAAGTCGGTGGCGACCCATTCGGCCCGGGCCGCCGACCCTCGCATTCCACCTGGCCAGACGCGCCACTTCGCCATCAGCGTCATCGACCCGCCCACCGACGCCCACGACCTGGAAGTGACCTTCGCCGCCATGCCGATGCAGGCGAAGGCCAGGCCGAAGCGCAAGTCTGATCCCCACAACCCCCCGCCCCAAGCCGCCGCGGCCCACCCGCCGCCGGCGATGAAATCAGCCATGGCGCATCAGGCTACTCTGGACGGTCCCACTCGGCCGAGTCAGCACCCGCCGCCGGTGGACGCCCGGTCCCTGCCGCCGGACTCGCCCTACGCCCTGCCGCAACGATGACGCCGCCTACGGTCCTGCTGACCGAGGCCGAGGTGGCCGCCCGGGTCGAGGCCCTGGCGGGCCGCATCGCCCCACGGATCGACGACGACACGGTCGCCGTGTGCCTGCTGACCGGCGGCCTGTGGTTCTGCGCCGATCTCATGCGGGCCCTGGCTCGGGCCGGCCGCAATGTCCGCTTCGATGCGATCTGGCTGGCGTCCTATGCCGATGAGCGGGCCAGTCTGGGCCGATGCGAGGTGCGCGCCGATCTGCAGCGGCCGCTGGTCGGGCGTCGGGCGTTGATCGTCGACGACGTGTTCGACACCGGCCTGTCGCTCAGCGAGGCCGCGCGGCTGGTGCGCGACGCCGGCGCCGTCGAGACGCTGACGGCCGTCTTCGCCCGCAAACCCTGGCCGGACCCCAGGCCGATCGAGCCGGACTTCGTGGCCTGGGAGGCGCCAACGCGGTTCCTGGTCGGCTATGGCATGGATCACGCCGGCCAGTTTCGCGGCCTGCCCCATGTGGCCTCGCTGGATTAAGCCGGCAGCGCCGCCAGCGCGGCGCGCATCGGCGAGATGCGGGTGAATTCCAGGGTGCTGATGCGCCAGCGTCCATCCGCCTTGGCCAGGGTGATCTGGTAGTCGCCCACGGTTCCGACCAGCTGGGTTTCCGCGCCTACCACCATGATGTAGGCGCGCATCCGGCCCGTATCCCCGGTCACCTCGACCACCTCGTTGGCGGCGTAGTGGCGTTTCAGCTCGCGGCGGGTCAGCTTGTCGAGACTGCGGGTCAGCTTGATCATCGCCTCGCGGCCGACGAAGGGTCCGAAGTCGCCGGCGGCCCAGCTGGCGTCGAGGGTGAACAGGTCCAGCCACTGGTCCCACTCCATGTGGTCCACGTGCCAGCAGTAGCGCGACATCAGTTCGCAAATCTGTTCGCGGTCGGTCATCGGCGTTGCCTCATGGCTTCTGGTCCTGCCGGCATGATAGGCCGGCCCCCCTGTTCAGAGCCAGGGCGCGGGCCGTTCGGCGGCGAGCATTTGCTCATAGGTCGGCCGCGGGCGCACCACGGCGTACTGGTCGGCCTTGACCAGCACCTCGGGGACCAGGGGGCGGGTGTTGTATTCGCTGGCCATGGCCGCGCCATAGGCGCCGGCGGTCATGAAGGCGACCAGGTCGCCGGACTGCATCGGCGGCAGGAGGCGCGCGCGGGTGAAGGTGTCGCCGCTCTCGCAGACCGGACCGACCACGTCATAGGGTTCCGGCGCCCCCGGCCGCGGCCGCACGGGGCGGATGTCATGGTAGGCGTCGTACATGGCCGGCCGGATCAGGTCGTTCATGGCCGCGTCCAGCACCAGGAAGCTGCGGCCCTCCGGCCGGCGGTGGACGTGGATCACCCGGGCCAGCAGCACGCCGGCGTTGGCGCAGATCATCCGGCCGGGCTCGAAGGCGAAGGCGATGTCGAGGCCCTTCATCACCCTGGCGATCATCGCTGCGTAGGCCGCCACTCCGGGCGGATCTGGCTGGTTGAAGTAAGGAGCCCCCAGGCCGCCGCCCAGGTCCAGACGGCGAACCGAAAGCCCCTCGGCCCGCAGCTGCTCCACCAGGCCGCGCATCTTCACGCAGGCGGCCTCCATGGGGCCCAGGTCGGTGATCTGGCTGCCGATGTGGTAGGCCAGACCGATCGGATCGAGGTGGGCGTGATTGGCGGCGTTGGCGTAGAGGCGCGCCGCCTCGCTGAAGGAGACGCCGAATTTGGAGTCGGCCTTGCCGGTGGAGATCTTGGCGTGGCCGCCGGCCTCCACATCCGGGTTGACCCGGATGGCGATCACCGCGCGGACGCCAAGCCCGGCGGCGACCCGGGCGACGGCCTCGATCTCCGGCTCGGATTCCACGTTGATCTCGGCGACGCCGACCTGCAGCGCGAAGGCGATCTCGGCGGCCGTCTTGCCGACGCCGGAAAACACCATGCGCTCGGCGGCGATCCCGGCTGCCAGCGCCCGGCGGATCTCGCCCTCGGAAACCACGTCGGCGCCGCAGCCCAGCCTGGCCAGGGTCTTGAGGACGGCGACGTTGGAGTTGGCCTTGACCGCAAACGCGATCAGCGGGTCGCCGAGGCCCGCCGCCGTCAGGGCTTCCCTGAGCACCAGATAGTGCCGCTCCAGGGTCGCGGTGGAATAGACGTAGACCGGGGTTCCGACCGCCTCGGCGATGGTCTCCAGCGCGACGCCTTCGCAGGCGAGCCCCCCCGCTTCCAGTTCGAAGTGGTTCATCGCCCCGGCGCCTGTGGGGGCGGCTGCGGGATCGGCGGCAGGTCGGTGGCGGTGTCGCGGTCGCGCCGATCGACGGTGCTCACTGGGCTCGGGCCATCCGCGGCGGTCTGCGCCGGCGCGCCGGCCGGACCGCCGAACAGCGGCGCGGGCCGATCGAGGGGGCCCTGCTTGCCGCAACCGGCCAGAGCCACGGCCGCCAGGGCCAGAATCGGGAACAGGCGCAGGCGCAGGCTCATCGCAGGGTATCCTTCCAATGCTGGATCTGGGCGCGGACCTGCTCGGGCGACGTGCCGCCAAAGCTGGTGCGGCTGGCGGCCGACGCCGCCGGCGTCAGCACCGCGTAGACGCCGGCGGTGACGCGCGGCTCCAGGGCCTGCAGTTCGGCGAGCGGCAGGCCGGCCAGGTCACAGTTCAGGGCCTCGGCCCGGCGCACCGCCGAACCGGTGATGTGATGGGCGTCGCGGAACGGCAGATCCAGCTCGCGCACCAGCCAGTCGGCCAGGTCGGTGGCGGTGGAGAAGCCCGCGCCCGCGGCGGCGGCCATCCGCTCGGCGTCCGGCTGCAGGTCCTCGACCATGCCGGCCATCGCGGCCAGCGACAGGGCGAGCGCGTCGAAGGCCTCGAACACCGGGAGCTTATCCTCCTGCATGTCCTTGGAGTAGGTCAGCGGCAGACCCTTCATCACCATGGCCAGTTGGGTGAAGGCGCCCAGCAGGCGACCGGCCTTGGCGCGCACCAGTTCGGCGGCGTCGGGATTCATTTTCTGCGGCATGATCGACGAGCCGGTGGTGAAGGCGTCGGTCAGGGCGATGAAGCCGAACTGCGGGGTAACCCACAGCACGATTTCCTCCGCCAGCCGCGAGAGGTGGATGGCGCAGATCGTCCCGGCCGCCAGGGCCTCCAGGGCGAAGTCGCGCGCCGAGACCGCGTCGAGGGAATTGCGCATGGGCGCCTCGAAGCCCAGGTCCCGGGCCACCGCGTGCCGGTCGATGGGGAAGGGCGAACCGGCCAGGGCCGCGGCGCCCAGCGGGCACTCGTTCATCCGCCGCCGCGCATCGGCGAAGCGGCCGGCGTCGCGGCTGAACATTTCCACATAGGCCATCAGATGGTGGCCGAAGGTCACCGGCTGGGCCGGCTGCAGATGGGTGAAGCCGGGCATCAGGGTCGCCGCATGGGGCTCGGCCTTGGCCAGCAGGGCGCGGATCAGGGCGTCGATCTGC
Organism: Caulobacterales bacterium; assembly: GCA_964202685.1. Taxonomy (GTDB): domain Bacteria; phylum Pseudomonadota; class Alphaproteobacteria; order Caulobacterales; family Caulobacteraceae; genus Phenylobacterium. Next base: position 1,271 of record CAXNKO010000132.1, on the reverse strand, counting down.
CCGGCCGTGCGCTCGCAGGCCTCGCGCACCCAGAGCCGGAAATCGACGGCCACCTGGTCATTGCGCGAGCGGGCGGTGTGCAGCCGCCCGGCGGCGGGCCCGATCAGTTCGCGCAGCCGCGCCTCCACATTCATGTGGATGTCCTCGAACTCCTCCCGGAACGGGAAGGTCCCGGCGGCGATCTCGGCCTCGATGGCGTCGAGGCCCTGTTGGATCGCCGCTTCGTCCTGGCTTGAAATCACCCCCGTGTTGCGCAACATCGCCGCGTGCGCGCGGGAACCCGCGAGATCCTGGGAAGCCAGGCGGCGGTCGAATCCGATCGAGACATTGATGGCCTGCATCAACTCGGCCGGCTTGGCCGAGAAGCGACCTCCCCACATGGCTTGACCGCCGGTCTGGGCGCCGGGCGGTGGGGGGGATTTGTTTGCGGCGGGCGAAGTGGGGTCTGACATATGAGCGATCAACCAGCGGGCGGAGCGAGGGGCGGGGGGCTGAAGTGGTCCTTGTGGGGCGTCGGTCTCGCCGGCGTCGCGGCGGTTATCTACATCATCGCCCAGGCATCTAGCCAGCCCGAGGGCCCGTCCGCGCCCGGGCCGGCCACGCCGAAGTTCGATTATTCGGCCAAATCCACTCCGGCGCCCGACTTTTCCTTCCTGGACCCTGACGGCAAGCCGGTGCGGCTGGCCGACTTCCGCGGCCAGGTGGTGGTGTTGAATCTCTGGGCCACCTGGTGCGCGCCCTGCGTCATCGAGATGCCCACCCTGGCCAGGGTGGCCCAGGCCTATGCGGGCCAACCGATCGCCGTGGTGGCGATCAGCGTCGATTCTGTCAGCGACACGGCGAAGGCCAAGGCCTTCCTGGCCAAGAACGCGCCGCTGAAATTCTATCAGGATCCTTCGGCGCGGTTTCCCTTTGAGCTCAATCCGCCCGCGCCAGGCATGCCCACCACGGTGATCTATGGCCGCGACGGCCTGGAGCGGGCGCGGCTTTCCGGCCCTTCGGACTGGTCGGGCCCCGGGGCGAAGGCCGTGATCGACGCGGCGCTGGCGGGCGGCTGAGCCGGTCGAAGAGGCGACGCCGCAAGGCTTGCGTCGGCTGGCGTTTTTTTCCACTGGCGGCCGGCGCCTTTCCGGACCGGCCCTGGGGCGTGGGCGCCGGAAAATTTTATTTTTATTGTCATATCCTTATGGATTTTCCAGGTCTTCGAGGCCCCTTCCTCAGGCGCCAACCGGGGCGCCAACCGGATGGCGCCAACCAGGCGCGCCGGCGGG
>CAXNKO010000131.1:0-5931 GCA_964202685.1 Caulobacterales bacterium | reverse complement strand
CCGGCTTGCGCCGCGCCCGCGAAGCGCTAGTTTCTGGGGAGTTCTAGCGGAGTGCAAATGCCCCAGGACCCGCCGGCCCAGGATCTGATGCGCTATGAGGCCATGGCGCAGGACGCCCTGCGCGGCGTGGTCAAGGCCGCCCTGAAGCGGGCCGCGGCCCCGGAGGGTCTGCCCGGCGCGCACCACTTCTACATTACCTTCAAGACCGACGCCCCGGGGGTGTCTGGGCCCACGGACCTGCTGTCGAAGTATCCGGACGAGATGACCATCGTCCTGCAGCACCGCTACTGGGACCTGGCGCCGGGGGAGACCTTCTTCTCGGTCACCCTGCATTTCGGCGGCGAGCCCAAGCGGCTGTCGGTGCCCTATTCGGCGGTGACCCGTTTCTACGATCCAAGCGTCCAGTTCCTGCTGCAATTCGAGTCCCCGGTCGCCGTCGGGGAACCGGCGCAACCGGCGCCGGAGGCCCGGCCCGCGGCGGTGAAGGCTCAGGCCGCCCCCGCCAAGGTGGTCGCCCTCGACCAGTTCCGGAAAAAATAGCGCCGTGCTTTTCACTCGCTGGCGGCTCTGCCTGGCGGGCCTGCTCGGCGGTCTTGCCCTGGGATGCGCGGCGCCGGCCGCGGCCCAGGACAGCGCGTTCGCCGACTGGAGCGCCGTGGTTGTGGCCGGCGACTGGCACGCGCACGGCGGCGGTCCCACCGAGGCGTTCGACAACGCCCGCCGCGACGTGGCCCGCGCCCTGGCCGGCGCCGGTTTCGCCAAGCTCAATGTGCGGCAGTTCTCGGTGCGGCCGGAGCGCTATCAGGATCTCCGTCCGCTCAAGTCCGAACCGCGTGCGATCTACGACGCCCTGGTCGAGCTGACGGCGCGCAATCCCGGCGGCTGCCTGATCTATTTCAGTTCCCACGGCGCGCCCCAGGGCGTTCTCGTCGACCAGAACATCCTGGCCCCGGCGATCCTCGGCGAGATCATTGATCGCACCTGCGCCGCCCGGCCGACGGTGGTGGTGGTGTCGGCCTGCTTCTCGGGCGTGTTCATTCCCGACCTCGCCAAACCGAACCGCATGATCCTGACCGCGGCGCGGCCGGACCGCACCTCGTTCGGATGCGGCGAGACCGACAAGTACCCCTATTTCGACGACTGCTTCCTGCGCACCATGCCGGCCGCCCGTGACTTTCAGGGACTGGCCAAGGGGGTCGTGGCCTGCGTCGCCGCGCGCGAGACCCTTGAAGGCGTGAAGCCGCCCTCCGAGCCCCAGGTCTGGATCGGACCGGCGTTGCGCCCGATGCTGCCGCGTTACGGCTTCGCCGCCGCCGCCGCCGTCCGGACGGATTAGCCATGCGCGCGCCCCTGTGCCTGGGCGTCGCGGCGCCCTACAAGCTCAGCCATCCATCTCTCCTCGAACGCAGGCGTTGAACCGGCTCATGAACGCCCTTGCCAAAGCCGCCGCGACAGCCCTGGCGTTCATGGTCGTCGGAACCGGTTGGGCGCTCGCCCAGGACGCGCCGCGCTCTCCGTTGGGCCCAACCCAGCCGCGCGCCTTCACACGGCAGGCGCCGGTCCCAAATCCGACCCGGGCGCGCCCGGTCCCGCGCCGTGTCGCCGCCTCGCCAGCCGTGGCCCAGGCCGCGCCGGGCACGCTGGAGGCCTATGTGGTCACGCCGCCCGCCACCCCCGACGGGGCGCGGCTGCTGGCTGCCGATCCGCTGCCCCCCGCCGAGCTTGAGGCTTTCGTGGACGGGGTCATGCGCGACGCCATGGCCCGCGACCACATCGCCGGCGCCGCCGTCAGCGTGGTCCAGAACGGCAAGATCATGCTGAAAAAGGGCTACGGCTTCGCCAGCCTGTCCCCGGCCCGCCGGGTCGATCCGGACCGCAGCCTGTTTCGGATCGGGTCGATCTCCAAGACCTTCACCTGGATCGCACTGATGCGGGAGGTCGAGGCCGGCCGCATCCGCCTTGAGGCGCCCATCAACCTCTACCTGCCCGAAAAGCTGCAGGTTCGCGATCAGGGGTTCTCGACCCCGGTGCGGGTCGCCAACCTGATGGATCACTCGGCGGGATTCGAGGACCGCGCCCTCGGCCACCTGTTCGAGGCCCGGGTCGGGCGCGAACGGCCGCTGGAGCTCTACCTGCGCCAGGAACGCCCGCGTCGGGTGCGCGAACCCGGTGAGGTCGCCAGCTACTCCAACTATGGCGTGGGCCTCGCCGGCGAGGCGGTCAGCTACGTGGCGCAGCGGCCGTTCGAGCGGCTGGTCGAGGAGGGGATCCTCACACCGCTGGGCCTTTCCCACACCACTTTCCGGGAACCACATCCGGCCAACGACAAACTCCCCGCCCCTATGCCCGCCAACCTCGTCGCCGACCTCGCCGACGGCTACCGCTGGACGCCCGGCGGCTTCCAGAAGCGGGGGTTCGAGTACATCGGCCACATCGCTCCGGCCGGCGCCGCCTCCTCCACCGCCGGCGACATGGCCCGCTACATGGCGATGCTGCTGAATGGCGGAACCCTCGATGCCGCGACCATCTTCGGGCCCCGCGCCGCCAAGGCCTTCCGCACGCCGCTGCGGCGGACGCCGCCCGGGGTCAACGGCTGGGCGCACGGCTTCGCCGTCTACACCCTGCCGACGGGACGGCGCGGATATGGCCACGAAGGCGCGACGCTTTCGTTCATGTCGAACATGGTCGTGGTCCCCGATCTCGGCCTTGGGGTCTTCGTGACCACCAACACCGACACCGGCGCGCCGCTGGCCCACCAGTTGCCGGAGCGTATCCTGCAGCAATTCTATGCGGCGCCGGAAGCCATGCCCCGCAGCGGCGTCGCCGAGCTGGCCGAGAACCGAGGCCGCTATGAGGGCGACTATGTCTCGACACGCAGCCCCTCGGGTGGGCTCGAGGCCTTCGTGATGCGGATGTCTTCGGGGGTCAAACTGGACGTCACGCCGGATGGCCGATTGACGTCCCATGGCCAGGGCCGGGTCAGGATCTGGACGCCGGAAGGCGACGTGAGCGCCGGCCGATTCATCGCCGCGGACGGTCCCGACCGGCTGGTGTTCGGCATCCGCCCCGGCCAGCCGGTGAACTTCACCACCAGCGCCAATGGCGCCCTGTTCGAACGGGTGGGGTTCTGGAAGCAGCCCATGACCCTGCTGGCGCTGGCCGCGGCCGCCGCCATCGCCGCGGTCTCGACCCTGGCGGGCGTCTTATTCCGCAATCGCCGGGAATTCCGGGAGACCAGCATCCAGGCCTTGATGAGTCAGGTGCAGAACGCCCAGGCGGCCCTGTGGATCACCGCCCTGCTGCTGTTTCTGGTCTGGGTCTCGAAGACGGGCGACGTCGCCGAGGTGATGTATGGCTGGCCCGGTTCGATGTTGGTGCTGGCCTCGGCCTGCGCGCTGGTCGCCGCGTTGCTAACCCTGGCCAGTCTGGCCGCCCTGCCCTCGGTCTGGCGTGGGGGCCGGCGGGTGGATTCCTGGACCTCGCTGCGCAAGACCGGCTTCTGCCTGACCGCGGCGATCTATGCCGCCTTCAGCATTGTGCTGGGACTTTGGGGCGCGCTGGCCCCCTGGAGCGGCTGACCCGGCGCCCCCATCGGCCCCATTCTTAAACGCCCCGTTTACCTTGCGCTGGGTAAATCCTGCCTAGCGACGCGCGTCGGCCCGACCCGCATCGCCCCGAACATGGGGAAGGTCTCAGGATTTGAACGGCTTCGTCGCAGCGATTCAGCGATTCGGCGTCGGACGGCTGGCGGCGATCCTCGGCATCGGGGCCGGCGTGGCCGCGGCCCTGTTCGCCCTGACCATGAATCTGGGCGAGCCCAAGTCGCTGCTCTATTCCAACCTCGACGCGAAGGAAGCCGGCACCATCACCGGGGCGCTGGAGCAGGCGGGGATCAAGTATGAGGTCAAGGGCGACGGCGGCACTATCCTGGTGCCCCGCGACCAGGTCGCCTCGACGCGCCTGATGCTGTCGGGCAAGGGCCTGCCCACCTCCGGGTCGGTGGGTTATGAAATCTTCGACGAGGCCAATGCGCTGGGCCAGACCGATTTCGTCCAGCAGCTCAACCGCCAGCGCGCCCTGGAGGGAGAGCTCGCCCGCACCATCCGCGGCCTGGAGGGGGTCACCAGCGTCCGCGTCCACCTGGTGCTGCCGCAGCGCCAATTGTTCGAGGAGGCGAGCGACCCGCCCTCGGCTTCGGTAACCCTCGGGATCGGCGCCCGCGAGCCCGGCGCGGACCAGGTCAAGGCGGTGCAGAACCTGATCGCCGGCGCGGTGCCGGGCCTCAAGCCCGAGCGAGTCACCGTGGTGGATCAGCACGCCAAGACGCTCTCCGGCCCACAGGAGGGCCTCGATCAGGCCGACGGCCGCAAGAACGAGGTCGAGACCCGGATCGCCAAGACCGTGCGCACCCTGGTCGAGGGCATGGTCGGCCCGGGCAAGGCCCGCGTCAACGTCACCGCTGACCTCGACCTCGCCCGGGTCACGGTGCAGGAGGAGACCTTCAACCCCGACGGTCAGGTGGTCCGCTCTGAATCCACCACCGAGGAAAACGCCAACGAGACCGAGCCCGCCGATAATGGCCAGACCTCGGCGACCAGCAACATTCCCGGCGGCGCGCCGCCCAACGCCGCCCAGGCGGGTTCGTCCAGCGGCAAGACCGAATCCACCACCAATTACGAGGTCTCCAAGACCACCCGCACCGAGATCAATGAGCCAGGTCAGATCAAGCGGCTTTCGGTGGCGGTGGCGGTCGATGGCGTCACCGCGCCGGGCAAGGACGGCAAGCCCGGCCCCTATTCTCCCCGCAGCGCCGAAGAGATGAAGCGGCTCGAGGAACTCGTCCGGACCGCCGTAGGCTACAACGAGGAGCGCGGCGACCAGGTGACGGTGGCCAATGTTCGCTTCCCCAGCCTGGACGCCGGCGATGGCGGGGTCAGCGCCACCAACCCTCTGATGGGGTTCGACAAGAATGACATCATGCGCGCCGTGGAACTGGCGGTCATGGCCCTGGTGGCGATCCTGATGATGTTGTTCGTGGTCCGCCCGCTGTTGAAAAACGCCGGCGGCGGCGGTGGCGGCCAATTGATGACCATGGGGCACGGCGGCGGCCAGACCATGATGGTCCCGTCGGCCGACGGCCAATCGATGCAGATCGCGGTCGATCCCGCCACCGGCCAGCCCCTGCAAATCGCTCAAGCCTCCAGCGAGATCGAACAGAAAATCGACATCGCCCGCATCGAGGGTCAGGTGAAGGCAAGCTCGATCAAACGGGTCTCCGACTTCGTCGAACGCCATCCGGACGAGTCCGTCTCGATCCTTCGCACCTGGCTGCACGAAACCGCATGACCCGCGTTCGCCAATGGCCATGGAGGATCGCGTCCTCCCCGATGGGGCCTGAAGCCGTCCCGCGGCGCTCCGTGAGGCGCGAGGCCGGATGAGCAAGGGCAAGGCCATCGTCGATGTCAACCGCCTCTCCGGCCCCGAAAAGGCGGCCGTGGTGCTGCTGTCGCTGGGCGAGGATCACGCCAATATCTGGCGCGCCTTCGACGAGGAGGAGATCAAGGACATCTCCCAGGCCATGGCCGGCCTGGGCACTGTGTCCGCCATGGTGGTGGAAGACCTGCTGGTGGAATTCGTCTCCGGCATGTCGTCGGCCGGCGCGATCATGGGCTCCTTCGAGCAGACCCAGAAGCTCCTCGCCTCGATCCTGCCGCCGGAGAAGGTCGAGAACCTCATGGAGGAGATCCGCGGTCCCGCGGGCCGCACCATGTGGGACAAGCTCGGCAATGTGAACGAGGCCGTGCTGGCCAACTATCTGAAGAACGAGTACCCGCAGACCGTCGCGGTGGTGCTGTCCAAAATCAAGCCCGAGCAGGCCGCCCGGGTGCTGGCGGCCCTGCCCGAGGACTTCGCCCTGGAATGCGTCACCCG
>CAXNKO010000130.1:0-5948 GCA_964202685.1 Caulobacterales bacterium | reverse complement strand
CCCTTCTCCCTGCAGGGAGAAGGTGGCCCTGCGGAGCGGGGTCGGATGAGGGGCCACGCCGGCGTTGCGGCTGCGACAGGCGCTTCAGCCAGCTCGGCGTCGCCGGAATAATTCGCGGCTCCGGATGGCCGTCACCAACCTCGGCGCAGCCCCTCATCCGACCTCCCTGGCGGGAGGCCACCTTCTCCCTGGAGGGAGAAGGATCGCCAAATTCACCGCCTATGGGCCTTCGCCGGGATGAGCGGCGTTGAAAGTGTGTCAATCTGCGCCGCACCTGCTCGACCCATAAGGACCGCGCCATGACCATTTCCCCGATCCGCGTCGGCATTGTCGGCGCCAATGTCGAGACCAGCTGGGCGGCCTTCGCCCACATCCCGGCGCTGAAGGCGCTGGACGGCTATCTGGTCAGTGCGGTCTGCACCACCCGCCGCGAGAGCGCCGAGGCCGCCGCCGGGGCGCTCAACGCCCAGGCCTTCCTCGACGCCGGCGAGCTGGCCCGCTCGTCCCAGGTCGATCTGGTGGCGGTGAGCGTCAAGGTCCCCGACCACTTCGCCGCGGTGATGCCGGCGCTGGAGGCGGGCAAGCCGGTCTATTGCGAATGGCCGCTCGGCCGCACCACCGCCGAAGCCCAGGCCATGGCCGATCTGGCCCGCGCCAAGGGGGTCCGCACCCTGGTGGGGCTGCAGGCCCACGCGGCCCTGGAGCTGGAATTTGTCCGCGACCTGCTGGCCCACGGCTACGTGGGCGAGGTGACCTCGGTGGCCTTCCTGGGCGCCTATCCGTTCTGGGGCGAGGTGCTGAGCCTGCCGCACCAGGCCGACGAGAGCCAGGGCATCAACCTGCTCACCATCCCCGGCGGCCACACCCTCGACGCCCTCGACTTCATCCTCGGCGACGAACTGGCGTTCGTGCAGGCGGTGATGGAGTCCAAGCGCGCCCAGGCACGGGTGCGCGCCACCGGCGAGATCGTCTCCTTCAACGCGCCGGACCATCTGGCGGTCATCGGCGCCTACCGCAAGGGCGCGGTGTTCAGCGCCAATTTCCTCGGCGGCGCGGTCTGCCCGCCCACCTCACGTGTGGAGATCGACGGCTCGCGCGGCCGGCTGATCCTGGAAATGGACGGGCTGATCGAGAACGCCCCCATCCGCATCAAGGGCTGGCGCGCCGAGGGGGCGGCCTGGGAGACGCTGATCCCGCCGGCCAACACCACCGCCCTGCCGGATGGGCCGGCGCTCAACGTCGGGCTGATGTACGCCCGCTTCGCCGCCGGCGACGCCACCCTGCCGGACTTCGACCGCGCGGTGCGGGTGCATCAGGTGCTGGACGCCATCCGCCAGGCGGCGAAAATCGGCGCCCGGGTCATAATCCGGTGACAGTGCACTTAATTCGACCGGCGCGTGTCACTCCACGACGCATCTGGGGATGGCCTGAATTAAGTGCACTGTCACCGAATTAATCGACCTAGTCAGTGGCCAGGGTCCGGTCGCGCGGCGCCCCCAGGCTGCGCGCCATCGCCTCCGAGGCCGGGACCAGCACTTTCATGCGCTCGCTGTCCGGGCTCGAGACGACCGAGAAGCCGTCGTTCTTCACCGTCAGCAGGGTCTGCTGAGTCCCGAAGCGCGGCCAGGCCGGCAGGCCCGCGCCGTTGGGATCGCCGGTCCGGGCGAAGTTGACATAGTAGGCGTGCAGGGTCCGGGCCACCGCCAGGTCGGCGGGCGTGGCGTCGAAGCGGGGGAACCGGTTCGGGGTCTCGAACACATAGCCGGAGTCCGAACAGTGGGCCGCCCCCGGCTGGCCCTTGCCGCGCAGGGCCAGGGCCAGATAGTCGAAATAGATCGCCCAGGTGGGCAGGCCCGCCCGCTCGGTCCGGCGCGCGGCGCTGCGCTGCGGGGCGCGGAAGCTCACGTCGTCCATCAGCGCCTGGGCCAGCCGCGGGCCGTCGCCGCGCAGGTCGGCGGGGTAGAGCGCCAGCACCTTTGGCCCCTCGGCCCCCAGCCCGGCCTCGATCATCCGCGCCGCGCCCGCGCCCACCGCGGCGGCGAGGCTGCCCTCCCAGCTGTTGATGGAGGAGATGTAGGGCACGCGGGCGATCTCGCCGCGCTCGAAGGACTCGATCCCCTGGTCGGCCACATACTGACCGTCGACGATGGGCCGCGAGCCCTCCGCGTCGCCCATGGTGGTCAGCAGCCGTTCGGGCGCGATCGCCCGCAGCTCGGCGACCGTGGGGTTGGCCAGGCCCAGCGCGGTGACGATGCGAACCCCTTGCGCCTCGGCCGAGCCCGCCGGCGCAGCGCCCGTGCGCTGCAGTCGCGGCCAGGGGCTGTTGAACGGATCGGACTGGGCGATGGCCTTGTGGAACAGCCCCCGCGCCGCCGGCGAGCCCATCAACAGGTTGACGTAGGTGCCGCCGGCCGAACAGCCGAAGATGGTCACATTGGCGGGATCGCCGCCGAACTTGCGGATATTGCGCTGCACCCACTGTAGCGCCGACACCTGGTCCATCACCGTGTAGCTGCCCAGCGGGCCCTTGGGGTCCTCGGCGGTGAGCGCTGGGTGGGCGAACTGGCCCAGCCGTCCCAGGCGGTAGTTCAAGCTGACCAGGATGACGCCGTCACGGGTAAACGCCGTGGTGTCGGCCAGATTGCCCGAGCCGAGGATATAGGCTCCCCCATGGATCGAGACCATCACCGGCAGCTTCCGGCCCCTGGCGTCCTTGGGCGCCCAGACGTTGACGAACAGGCAGTCCTCGCTGGCCTTGGAAGTGTCGAACATCGGCGTGGCCGGCTGCGGGCAGACCGCGCCGAAGCTGTTCGCCACCCGCACGCCCTTCCAGGGGGCCACCGGCGACGGCGGCGTCCAGCGGCGCTCGCCCACGGGTGGGCCGGCATAGGGAACCCCCAGATAGGCGACCTGTCCGGCCGCCTCGACCCCGGAAGTCCGCCCGCCATCCACCCGCACAGCCGCCGGCGCCGCCCCCGCGGCGGCCGGCGTGATCGCGCAGGCCATCATCGCGGCCCTGAGACCCTTGAACGAACCCATCGCCAACCCTCGAGTGACCCGCACGCCTCAGAACGGCAGTTTGTAAAGCCCCACCGCATTGGTCTCCAGCACCTGCTTGCGCTGGTCCCAGGTATAGTGGCCCAGCGTGTCGGCCAGGTGCGCCTGCACCCCCGGATACAGCGAGGTGGGGTGAGGGAAGTCGGTCTCGAACATCAGCTTGTCGAAACCGATGGCGTCCAGCAGCTGGCTGGGGCCGATCTTCTCGAACCAGTAGGTGCACCAGAAGTTCTGGCGGTAATATTCCCACGGCCGTTTCTGCAGCGCGCCGGGGGGCACCATCTCGTCGAACTGGTGCTCAAGGGCCTCGAGCATGAACGGGATCCAGCCCGCGCCGCTCTCGATCAGGCCGATCTTCAGCTTGGGATAGATGTCGAGGGCGCCGGAGATGATCCAGTTGCCCAGGGTCGCCGCATTGCCCATGAACAGCATGATCGAACCGATCGCCAGGTTCTTCTCGAAGCCCATGCCCTGCCAGATCAGCTGGGCCGGATCGACGGCGTTGTTGAGGTGGAAATTGAGCGGCGTGCCGGTGGCCTCGCACATCTCCAGGAACGGCGCCCAATAGGGGTCCATGAACCCCGGCAGGCCATAGCGCTCCGGCACGTCGGGCAGCACGAAGCCTTTGATGTCCATGTCGATGCAGCGCCGCGCCTCGGCCTCCAGCGCCGGTTTGTTCCAGATCGGCAGATGGGCCAGGGAAAACAGCCGCTGGCCGGACTCGATCTGCCGCTCGGCCGCCGCGTCGTTGAACATGCGGATGATGCTGAACGCCAGCTGGTCGTCGCCCAGCGCCATCAGCGAACCAGCCTGGGTGACGCCGGCGTTCTGGTAGCAGATCTGGGCGTGGATACCCATGTCGTCCATGGCCTTCAGCCGCGGCTTGACCAGGTGCGAGCCGGGGTGGCCCTCCTCCAGGGTCTGGAACGCCAGCCGGCCCAGCAGCTTGTTGTTGTCCTTGCGCACCACATTGCCGCCCACCGAGCCGAAGTCCTTGCCCTGGCAGAGCCAGCGATCGACCCCGTCGACGCGCTCGATGCGCGGCACCTTGTCCCTGTAGCTGGCCGGCGCGCGGGAGGTGAACAGGTCCGGCGGCTCGGTGAAGTGGGTGTCGGCGTCGACGATCTTGATGCCGGCGAACAGCGGATGCAGCCCCTGGTTCTCCTTGGCGTAGTCGACCTCGCGGATCTTGCCGCCGGGGGCGTTTCCGCCCTCCAGCCAGTACCTCTTGGCATCCTGCGCGGTGGCGACCTTGGCGGCGTCGTCGGCCATGACGTTTCTCCCAGGTTTGGTTGCGGCGATTATGCGCCGAAATCGCCGGTCCGGGTATGGTTTTCCGTGCCGGCTGTGGGAATGTCGCTGCGCATGGCCGAGGTTTTCGACGACATCATCGTGGGCGCCGGCTCGGCCGGGTGCCTGCTGGCCAACCGGCTGTCGGCGGACCCGCGCCGCCGGGTGCTGGTGCTGGAGGCCGGCGGTCAGGACGACTGGATCTGGTTCCACATTCCCGTGGGCTATCTGTTCACCATCGGAAACCCGCGCAGCGACTGGATGTTCGAGACCGACGCGATCCCGGGTCTGGATGGCCGCAAGCTGGCCTATCCCCGCGGCAAGGTGGTGGGCGGCTGCTCGGCGATCAACGCCATGATCTACATGCGCGGCCAGGCCGCCGACTACGACGGCTGGCGTCAGCTGGGGCTGAGCGGCTGGGGCTGGGACGACGTGCTGCCGCTGTTCCTGGCCCACGAGGACCATGTGGACGCAAGCCCGCCCCTGCACGCCCGGGGCGGCGAGTGGCGGGTGGAGCACCCGCGTCTGCGCTGGAAGATCCTCGACGCCTTCATCGCCGCGGCGGAACAGGCCGGCATCCCGCCCGCGGCCGACTTCAACGGCGGCGACAATTTCGGCTGCGGCTATTTCCAGGTGAACCAGAAGGCCGGCCGCCGCTGGAGTGCGGCGCGGGGGTTCCTCAAGCCCGCGCTTGGCCGGCCCAACCTGAAGCTGGAGACCGGCGTGCGGGTCGAGCGGGTGCTGATCGAGGCCGGCCGCGCCGTCGGCGTGGTCTGGCGACGCGACGGGGTGCGCTGCGAGGCCCGGGCGGCGCGAGCGGTGATGCTGGCCGCCGGCGCGGTGGGCACGCCGCAACTGCTGGAGCTGTCAGGGATCGGCGACGGGGCGCGGCTGCGGGCGCTGGGGATCGAGACCCTCAGCCATCTGCCCGGGGTGGGCGAGAACCTGCAGGACCACCTGCAGATCCGACCCTACTACCAGATCACCGGCGCGCCGACCATGAACACCCTCTACCGGTCGCTGTGGCGCCGGCCGTTGATGGCGTTGGAGTATGCACTGCTGCGGCGTGGGCCGCTGTCCATGGCGCCCTCCCAGTTGGGCGCCTTCGCCCGCTCGTCCCCCGAGCACGAGACTCCGAACCTGCAGTTCCACGTCCAGCCCCTGTCCCTGGACCGGTTCGGCGAGCCGTTGCACCCGTTCGGGGCCATGACGGTCAGCGTCTGCAACCTGCGCCCCGCAAGCCGCGGGCATGTCCATGCGCTGAGCCCCGATCCCGCCCAGGCGCCGGCCATCCAGCCCAACTACCTGGACGCAGCCCAGGATCAGCGGGTGGCGGTGGAGTCCCTGCGCCTGGCCAGGCGCATCATGGACCAGGCGCCCATGCGCAAATTCTCACCCCGGGAACAGCGTCCCGGCGCCGAGGCGCAGAGCGACGCCGAGTTGCTGGCCGCGGCCCGGGCGCTGGGGACCACCATCTTCCACCCGGTGGGCACGGCGAAGATGGGGACCCGCTCCGATCCCATGGCGGTGGTCGATGAACGCTTGCGGATGCGCGGGATCGGGGCTCAGCGCATGGACATGCCCGCGGCTTGCGGGGCGCA
>CAXNKO010000129.1:0-5982 GCA_964202685.1 Caulobacterales bacterium | reverse complement strand
TCCGCAACACCTTAACCGGATGGGTCGGGGAAACCCCTCATCCGACCCTGCTCCGCAGGGCCACCTTCTCCCGCAAGGGGAGAAGGGATCAGGCGCTTGAAAGAATGAATGTTTTCGAGATGTGTGCATCCCGTAGCCCATCGAGGGGGAAGGGCTTCAGGGGGTGAAACCCCAAAGCGCGCGGTTTAACCCCTCGCACAGTTGTGCGACCGGAAGTGACGTGGGGGTGGGGGTTACGCCGTGGCGTCGGCGGCTTCCCCGACCGCGTAGACGTTGATTGTCTTATCGGCCCCCACGTGGCGGGCGACGCGTTTCCAGTAGACGGCCAGGTAGGTGCGCCAGGACTGTTCGGCCTTTTCGGTTTCGCCGTCGGCCATCAGCTTGATCAGCCGGCGCTTGGCGGCCACCGAGCTGGTGAGGTCGGCGATGTCGGTGTCGGCGGCGTGGATCTCGGCGCTGACGAAGGACATGGTCAGGCCGTAGACATCGGCCAGCAGCTCGCCCATCAGGTGGATCACCTCATTGCCGCAGTGGGACATCAAGAGGCGGCGGAACTCGGCCTCATGGGCGTTGAAGGCGGCGCGGTCGTGGGTGGAAAATTCCTGGCGGGCCACGCACTGGGCCAGGTCCGACAGAGCGGCGGGATCCTTGCGGGTGGCGATGGCGTGGACCGCCAGGGGCTCGAAAGCCTGCAGGGCGGCGTAGAGCTCGGCCAGCTTCACCCCGCGCATCTGCAGATAGACGCCCAGGTAGCGCGAGATGGCGCCCAGGCTGGGGGGCAGGATTTTCGCCCCGCCGCGGGCGCCGCGGGCGACCTTGATCAGGCCCTCGGACTCCAGCACCCGCAGGGCTTCCCGCGACGAGGGGCGCGAGACCCCGAAGCGGGCCGACAGCCTGGCCTCCGACGGCAGGTCGGCGCCGGCGGGATAGACGCCCAGGGCGATCTCGCGCCGCAGGAGGTCGGCGACCTCATCGGCCTTGCTCGACTTGGCGGTCACAACGCGGTCCAGGGCCGGACGCCCCCTACTGGCAGGGAAGCCCGCCGTCGACCTTGATCAGGGCGGCGTTGACGTAGCTGGACAGCGGGCTGGCCAGGAACAGGGCCGAAGTGATCACCTCCTCCGGATTGCCCGGGCGGCCCAGGGCGTTGTCGGCCTTCTCGCGCCGTTCCGGTTCCCAGGCCTTGGCGATGTCGGTGAGGAAGGGGCCCGCCGACAGCACATTGGCCCGCACCTTGGGACCGTATTCATGGGCCAAAGAGAAGGTCATGGCGTTGAGCGCCGCCTTGGCCGCCCCATAGGGGATGACCTCGGGCAGGGGCATCAGGCCGCCGGAGGAGGAGACGTTGATGATCGCGCCGCCGTCGCCGTCGTACATCCGCTTGGCCACCTGCGACGCCAGGCGGAACGGGCCCTTGAAGTTGAGCCCGATCACGCTGTCGAACAGGGCCTCGGTGACCTCATGGGAGGCCAGGCGGGGCGACATGCCGGCGTGGTTGACCAGCACGTCGATGCGGCCGAACTCGGCGTAGGCGACCTCGATCAGATTGTCGATCTGGTCCCATTTGGCCACATGGGCCGAATGGGCCAGCGCCTTGCGGCCCAGCGCGCGGACCTCGGCGGCGGCCTCCTCGCAGGCGTCGAGCTTGCGGCTGACGATGATCAGGTCGGCGCCGTGCTCGGCGAAGGCGCGAACCATCTCGCGGCCCAGGCCGCGGCTGCCGCCGGTGACCAGGATGACCTTGCCGGTCAGGTCGAAGTAGTTCTTCGTCATGCGATCGCCAGTTCGTAATTGTGTTTCTTGAGGATGTGGGCGTAGCGCTCATAGGCTGCGGCCCGCCGGGTGGGCAGGTGGGCGGTGGGGAACAGGCCCGGCGCCGGCTTGGCCAGGCCCATGGCCGCCTTGGCCACCTGCACCTTGTGCACCTCGGTGGGGCCGTCGGCGAGGCCCATTGAGATGGCGCCGATGTACATCGCCCCCAGCGGCATCTCATTGGTGGCGCCCAACGAGCCGTGGATCTGGATCGCCCGGTGGGCGATATCGTGCATTATCTTGGTCATGGCCACCTTGCACATGCCGAGGTGGTTGCGCGCGGCGCCGTGCGGCTGGGTGTCGATGATCCAGGCGGTCTTGATCACCATCAGACGGAACTGCTCCAGTTCGATCACCGAGTCGGCGATCATACCCTGTACGAACTGGTGGTCGCCCAGCATGCGGCCCTTGGTCTGACGCGACACCGCCCGCTCGGTCATCATTTCGATGGCCTTCTGGCATTTGCCCACCGTGCGCATGGCGTGGTGGATACGCCCGCCGCCAAGCCGCGCCTGGGCGACCTTGAAGCCTTCGCCAGGCCCGCCCAGCATGGCGTCCAGGGGCACGCGCACCTTGTTGTAGCGGATGTAGGCGTGGCTGCCGTGATCGACCCAGGGATCCTCATCCATCAGTTGGGAGTTGCGCTTGATCTCGATGCCGGGGGTTTCGGTCGGCACGATGAACATCGACATCCGGCTTGACGGCGAATTCTCCGGATTGGTCACCGCCATGACGATCAGGAACGAGGCGAAGCGGGCGTTCGACGAGAACCACTTCTCACCGTCGATCACCCATTCGTCGCCCTCCCGGTAGGCCTTGCAGATGAACTCCTTCGGGTCGGCGCCAGCGTGCGGTTCGGTCATCGAGAAGCAGGAGACGATGTCGCCGTCGAGCAGCGGCTTCAGATAGGTGCGCTTCTGCTCTTCGGTGCCGAACATCGCCAGGATCTCGGCGTTGCCGGTGTCGGGCGCGGCGGTGCCGAACACCGTGGGCGCCCAGTAGGACGTCCCCAGGATCTCGTTCATCAGGGCGAGCTTGAGTTGGCCGTAGCCCTCGCCGCCCAGCTCCGGGCCGAGGTGGCAGGCCCAGAGGCGCTTCTTGCGCACCTCCGCCTGCAGCGGTTTCAGAATCTCGCGGGCGGCGGTGAGCTTGGTGTTGTAGACCGAGCCATGGTGCGGGAACAAAAGGTCGAGGGGTGCGACCTCCTCCTCCACGAAGCGCTTAATCCAGTCGAGCTTTTCCTGGAATTCAGGGTCAGTCGAAAAATCCCACATGTCTGCGGCCTCCGTTGTCATTGCCTTCGGCGGGACGGCCACCGAGCCTTGGCCCGAAACCAAGCACCAGGGGCGGCGACGGTCAACTGCAATTCTGATTTATCTTCTAAACAATTATTTTTTCGAATTGACGATATGCCGTGGCCGGCCTTAACTCGCCGGCGTCTGTGATCAAGGAGCGCCGGGCATGTTGGACAATTTCGACGGACTGCTGAACTGGGACAATCTGCAGGCCTGGATCGAGACCCAGGACGTCCCCGGCAAGGGCCCGGTGACGGCGGTGGAGAAGCTGATCGGCGGGTCGCAGAACAACCTGTTCCTGATGACCCGGGGGGCCGAGAAGTTCGTGCTGCGCCGGCCGCCCACCCATCCGCGCGCCAACTCCAACAACACCATGCTGCGCGAGGCCCGGGTGCTGAAGGCGTTGAAGGGTTCGGCGGTTCCCCACCCGACCTTCTACGCGGTCTGCGACGACACCAGCGTCATCGGGGTCTGCTTCTACCTGATGCAGCCCCTGGAGGGCTTCTCCCCCAGCCGCGAGCTGCCGGGCCGCTACGCCACCGAGGCCTCCTGGCGGCGCGCCATGGGCGAGGAGTTCATGCGCGGGGCCGCGGCCCTGGCCGGGGTCGACCACCTGGCGGTGGGCCTGGCCGACTACGGCAAGCCGGACAACTGGCATGCGCGGCAGGTGGACCGCTGGCGCTCGCAGCTGGAGGGGTACCGGGAGCTGCCCAACTACACCGGTTACGCCCTGCCCCACGTGGATGAGCTGGGGGGCTGGCTCACCGACAATGCGCCGAAGAACGGCCGCATCGGCATCATCCACGGGGACTTCCAGTTTCCCAATGTGATGTTCTCCTACACGGCGCCGAAGATCACCGGCATGATCGACTGGGAACTGTCGACCCTGGGCGACCCGATCCTCGACCTGGCCTGGGTGCTGACCAGCTGGTACGACGTGGGCGACGCCAAGGAGCCCAACGTCCAGCCCTGGGACGGCTTCATGACCCGCGACGAGCTGATCAAGCTCTATGGCGAGCTCACCGGCCGCGACATGAGCGACATCGCCTGGTACTTCGCGCTCGGCTGCTACAAGCTGGGCTGCATCCTGGAAGGCACCTACGCCCGCGCCGTGGCCGGCCAGGCGCCCATGGAGACCGGCGAGCGGCTGCACGAATACGCCACCTATCTGTTCAACAAGGGCAAGCAGATCAAGGACCGCGGCTGAGCCTGGCGGACCCGCGGGGGATGGCTGACGGGACGCAATTGCGCGGGGCGTTCTTCGACGCCGAGGGGGAGGTCTATACCCCCCGCGCCGGCTGCCTCAGCCCGTGGAACCCGAAGCACCAGAATGGCGTCGCGGTGGCGGGCCTGCTCATGCATCTGGCCGAACAGGTTGCGTCGCCTGTGCCCATGGTCACGGCCCATGTGACCTTTGACATCCTGCGCGGCGTGCCCATGGGGCCCAACACCGGCCGCGCCTGCGTGGTGCGCCAGGGCCACAAGATGCAGATGGTGGAGAGCCATATCATCGCCAATGGCGAGCCGGTGGCGCGGGCCCGGGTGATGCGGGTGCGCCAGGCCGAGACCCCGGTGGTGGCGGTTCCCATGCCCTATCCGTTGGTGGAGGACCTGCCCGACCAGCCGTTCTTCAACGCCCAGGGGGTGTTCGGCGAGCTGCTGGACTCGCGTATCGTCACCGGCATGGGCGGCGAGGGCGGGCCGGGGACCGTCTGGGTGCGGTTTCCCGGCGACGTGGTGGCCGGCGCAGCGCACAATCCGGTGGTCTGCGCGGCCATGCTGGCGGACTTCCCCAACGGCGTCTCCAACCCGCTGGCGCGGGGCCGCTGGTCGTTCGCCAATGTGGACATCTCGCTGCACATGGCGCGGCGGCCGGTGGGCGAGTGGCTGCTGGTGGACGCCTCCACCCTGACGCTGGGCCAGGGCGTCGGCCTGGCCAGCGCCGTGCTGGCCGACCGGGAGGGCGTGTTCGGCCACGCCCACCAGACCCTGTTCGTGGCTCCGCTGGGCTGAGCCTCTACCGCTCCGCGTCCACCGACCGCCAGCCGTGGGTGAGCTCGTCCAGGCGGGCCTTCAGGTCGGCGGGCAGGGGACCGGCGGCCTCGGCGGCGAGCGAGTCGGCCAGCTGCTCGGGTCGGCTGGCGCCGATGATCGGCGAGGTGATGGCCGGATGCGACAGCACCCAGCGCACCGCCAGGGTGGCCATGCTCATCCCGGCCTCGGCGGCCACCTTGCGGATCGCCTCGACGGCGTCGAAGGCGTGCTCGTGCCAGTAGCGCTCCTGGTAGATCCCGGCCGAGCGGCCGAGGGTGAAGCGGGTGCCCTCGGTGGGGGCGCCCTTGGGGTCGTGCTTGCCGGACAGGAAGCCGCCGGCCATGGGGTTGTAGGGGATCACCGCGATCCCCTCCTCCAGGCACAGCGGCAGCAAGTCGCGCTCGAAGGTGCGGAACAGCATGTTGTAGCGCGGCTGCACGGAATCGATGCGGGCGAGGTTCTTGACCTCGCTGCGCCCCACCGCCCGGGCCACCTTGTAGGCGGCCCAGTTGGAGACCCCCACGTAGCGGACCTTGCCGGACTTCACCACCGCGTCCAGGGCTTCCAGCGCCTCGTCGAGGGGGGTGGTGTCGTCGTAGCTGTGCAGCTGGTAGAGGTCGATGTAGTCGGTCTGCAGCCGCTTGAGCGAGGCGTCCACCGCGTCGAGCACATGCTTGCGCGACATGCCGCCGTCCCAGGGCTTGCGGCCGACCTTGGCGACGCACTTGGTGGCGACGATGAAGTTCTGCCGCCGGCCTTGCAGCCAGCGGCCGATGATCTCCTCGGTGCGGCCGGCCGTGGTCAGGTCGCCGCCGATGGGATAGACGTCGGCGGCGTCGAG
>CAXNKO010000128.1:0-5999 GCA_964202685.1 Caulobacterales bacterium | reverse complement strand
CTCCCCGAGATCATGGCTGACATAGAGCATCGGCATGGCCAGGGTCCGGTGCACCCGTTCCAGATAGGGCAGGATCTCCGCCTTGGCGGCGGCGTCGAGGCTGGACAGCGGCTCGTCCATCAGCAGCAACCTGGGCCGCGACAGCAGCGCCCGCCCCAGCGCCACCCGCTGCCGCTCACCCCCCGACAGCCGCATCGGGGCCCGGGCCAGCAATGGCGCCAAGCCCAGGAGATCGACCACGTCGGCGAGCTCAGCCGTCGAAACCCCTCCCGACCGCCGCGCGCCGTAGAGCAGGTTTCCGTGTACGGACAGGTGCGGCAACAGGCTGGACTCCTGAAACACCACCCCCACCTGACGCCGGTGCGGCGGCCGGAAGACCTGGGCGTCCTGCCAGACCTCCCCCGCCACCGTCAGCCGTCCTGGCAACCGGCTCAGACCGGCCAGGCAGCGGATCACCGTGGTCTTGCCGCAGCCGGAAGGGCCGAACAGGCCGGTGATGGCCCGCGGCGCCAGACTGAACGCAGCGTCGAGGCTGAAATCCCCCAACCAGCCGGCGAACTGGGCCTCGACGCCGGCGCTCACGGCGCGCGCCCGCCGCGCCGGTCGATGATCAGCATCGCCAGCAGCACCAGAAAGGCGAAGACCACCACGCCCCCCGCCAGCCGATGCGCCTCGCCATACTGCAGGGACTCCACCAGCCGGAAGATCCGCGTCGACACCACTTCGGTCTCGCCGGGGATCGCGCCGCCGATCATCATCACCACCCCGAACTCCCCCACCGTATGGGCGAAGACCAGGATCGCGGCGGCCAGGAACCCGCGCCGGGCCAAGGGCATGGCCACGGTGAAGAAGGCGTCGAGGGGCGAGGCGCGCAGGGTGGCCGCCACCTCCATCGGCCGCTCGCCCATGGCCTCGAAGGCGTTGCGGATCGGCTGCACCGCGAACGGCAGCGAATAGATCAGCGAGGCGACCACCAGCCCCTCGAAGGTAAAGGCCAGGGTTCGCACCCCAAGCGGATGCAAGGGTGCCATCAACGGGCTCTGCGGCGCGAACGCCAGCAGCAGATAGAACCCCAGCACCGTCGGCGGCAGGATGATCGGCAGGGTGGCGATGGCGGCGATGATCTCCTTCCACCAGGCGGGGCGGCGCGCCAGCCACCAGGCCAGCGGCGTGGCCAGCACCAGCAGCAGCACGGTGGTCAGACCCGCCAGCCGCACCGTGGTCCAGATCACCTCCCCCATCGCCTAACCCACCTCGTAGCCGTGGCGGCGGATGATGGCCTGCGCCGCCGGCGACTTCAGGAAGGCCAGGAACGCCCTGGCCGCGGCGCTGTCGCGGCCCGGCGCCAGCAGGATCGCCTGCTGCTCGATCGGCGGATGCAGGCTGGCGGGGACGATCCACCGCGAGCCGCCGGTCGCCGCCGCCACCTGCGACAGGGCGACAAAGCCAAGCTCGGCCGCGCCGCTGGCCGTGAACTGATAGGCCTGGCCGACCGAGCCGCCGATGACGATGCGGGGTTTGACCCGCGCGTAGACCCCCAGGCCGCGCAGGGTCGCCAGCGCAGCGGCGCCATAGGGCGCGGTGGCGGGGTCGGCGATGGCCAGCCGCTCGAAACGTCCCGCCGTGAGCACCTTGCCCGCCGGATCCACCAGCCCGGGTGTCCGCGAATAGAGGACCAGCCGGCCGATGGCATAGGTGAAGCGGGTCCCGGCCACCCCCAGGCCCGCCCGTTCCGCCTGTTTCGGGCGTTCGACGTCGCCGGAGAGCAACAGCTGGTAAGGCGCGCCCTGGGCGATCTGGGCGTAGACTTGGCCGGAGGAACCGAAGCTCAGGGTCGCCACATGCCCGGTCCTGGCCTTGAACGCGGCGGCGATCTCGGTGGCGGTCTCGCTGAAGTTGGCGGCCACGGCCACCCGGACCACGTCGGCGGCGGCGGGCGCGGCCCCGAGCAGCAGAAGACAGCCGGCCAACGCCGCCAGTCGCCGCGCGAGATCGCGAAACCACAGCCCCATGACCGGCTCCCTGGCGGCGGCGCGCGCGCCGGCCTCAGCTGTAGCGGTCGCCCAGATAGACACGGCGGACCTCGGGATCGTCGACCGCTTCCTCCGGCGTGCCCTCGAACAGCACCTCGCCGGCATGGATGATCGAGGCGCGGTCGATGATGTCCAGGGTCTCGCGCACATTGTGGTCGGTGATCAAGATGCCGATGCCGCGCTGCTTGAGGTACTTGATCACCTCGCGGATGTCGGCGATCGCCAGGGGATCGATGCCGGCGAAGGGTTCGTCGAGCAGCATGAACGACGGCTCCGAGGCCAGGGCCCGGGCGATCTCCACGCGGCGCCGCTCGCCGCCGGAGAGCGAATTGGCCGGAGCCTTGCGCAGGTGCTCGATGTGCAGCTCCTCCAGCAGGTTGGTGACCGTGTCGCGGGCGCGGTGGGCGTTGCGCTCACGCAGCTCCACCACCGCCATGACATTCTGCTCCACGGTCATGCCGCGGAAGATCGAGGTCTCCTGGGGCAGATAGCCCAGGCCCATGCGGGCCCGCTGGTACATGGGCTGTTCGGTGATGTTCTCCCCGTCGAGGAAGATACAGCCGTAGTCCACCGGGATCAGGCCGGTGATCATGTAGAAACAGGTGGTCTTGCCGGCGCCGTTGGGACCCAGCAGGCCCGCCACCTCGCCGCGGGCCAGGGTGAGGGTGACGCCCTTCACCACCGGCCGGCCCCGGAACGACTTGCCGATGTTATCGACGATCAGGCCGTCGTTGGCGGCCGCGCGGGCGGCGATTTGTTCGGGCTTCACGACGCGATCACTTCCCGGCCTGCGCCTTTTTATCGCTCGGATAGAAGACGCCCCGCACCCGGCCCGGGGTGTTGCGACCGCGCACCGAGGTCTGCATCTGTGCGTTGCCGGTCTTCACATTGATCACCATCCGCTCGCCGCGCAGCACATCCTTGCCCTGCACGGCGACCACGTCTCCGGTCATCACGATGGTCTCGGTGTCCTTCTCGTAGGTCGCCGCGTCGGACCGCACCCGCTGCTTTGGGGTGACATAATAGACGTTGCCCTGGGCCTCCATGCGCGCCAGCCCGCCGCAATTGGCCCCTGTGGAGCCGGTTTTGCCGGGCGTCTGGCGGTTGTAGATCCGCAGCACGTCGGCCCGCAGCCGCGAGGTGTCCTGCAGCGCCTCGGCCGAACCGCGCCAGATCGCCAGGCACTGGTCGTTGACCACCTCCAGCTCGTCGGCGGTCAGATCGACGGGGGCGTCGGAGTTCTGGGCGATCTGGGCGGCGGCGGGGGCTGCGGCCAGCGCCAGAATCAGCACCGCCGCCGTCCGGGTCCGCATCGCCAGTCTCGTCATGACCATCTGGGCCTACTCGGAATCTATGCGGGCGCGCACGCCGCCTTTGAAGATCAGGCGACCGCCCTCGTTGTACACGCCATAGGACTTCGCGTTGATTTCTCCAAGCGACCCTGAGCCCTGAATGGGGCCTGAACCGATCAGTTCGCCACTGCGGGTGTCATAGAACGACGTCACCGTTTCAAAGGCGGTTTGGGCGCTGGCGAGCCGCACGCCGCCGGCGAGCTGCAGTCGCCGGGTGCCCTCATGATAGACGCCGGAAGCGGCCGACAGGCGCGTGGCGTCCGCGGCGGCTTCATTGATCACCACCGCGGGCCGCAGCAGGATCACCCTCTGGAAATCGCGCCGGTCGCGCACCGCCGCTTCGGCGGTGAGCACGAAGGCGCGGCCCAGGCCGTCGCGGCCGACGAAGCGTGGATTGGACAGCCGGATCGGCCCCTCGGCGCTCTGAGCGGCGACATTTGTGGTGACCGAGTGGCGGACCACCTGCGCGGCGAGGCCAGCGAGGATCGCCCCGATCATCAGCGGCAGCAGGATCCGCAGGGTCCGGATCAGCCGGGATCGCCGCCGCCAGCGGACGATTTCGCGGCGGCTCAGGGGCTGGGAGGTGAAGGCGATACTCGCGGCGGCCATACCGGTCAGGCGGGCGCGAAGATGTCGACGTCTTCCCAGCCGGCGACGTCGAGGCGCGCCCGATGCGGAAGGAATTCGAAACAGGCCCGGGCCAGGCCGTCACGGCCCTCACGCACCAGCATCGCGTCGAGGCGCGCGCGCAGGGCGTGCAGATGCAGGACGTCGGTCGCTGCATAGGCGACCTGCTCGGACGAAAGCGTCGCGGCGCCCCAGTCGGAGCTCTGCTGAAGCTTGGACAGGTCCACCCCCAGGAGTTCCTTCACCACGTCCTTCAAGCCGTGCCGATCCGTGTAGGTGCGCGCCAGCCTTGAAGCGATCTTGGTGCAATAGACCGGCGCCGTCTCGACGCCGAGGTGGCGCTGGAACATGGCGATGTCGAACCGGCCGAAGTGGAAGATCTTCAGCACCGCGGGGTCGGCGAGCAGCCGCTTGAGGTTCGGCGCGTGATAGGTCGCGCGGTCAAACTGCACCAGATGTGCGTCGCCGCCACCGTCGGAAAGCTGCACGACGCACAGGGGGTCGCGGCCGACCCGCAGGCCTAGGGTCTCGGAATCCACCGCCACGGCGGCGGCGCCCGCCAACACGCCGTCCGGCAGGTCGCCCTGATGTACGAAGTTGGCCAAGCGCGCTCCGACGATTCTGTTTGGCGACCGCAGCCTCGCACGTCCCGGCGAGGTTCGGAAGCCGTCCGAACCGCCCTATGCGCGATGGTGCCCAGGAAAGGACTCGAACCTTCACGGCCGTTAAGCCACTGGCACCTGAAGCCAGCGCGTCTACCAATTCCGCCACCTGGGCCCGGTCTCGCGATCGGGAGGCGCTCTGATAGGGCGCCGCCCCGCGGCGGTCAACGGCGCCGTCCGCGGCGGCGGCGATTGCGGCGCAGCGGCGCATCGTCTATCCGCTGGCGCAATAGGGATCGAGACAGCCAGATGCAGAACCTTGTGACCCTTTTCGGCGGCTCGGGCTTCCTGGGGAGCCAGACGGTCCGCGCCCTGGCCCGGCAGGGGTGGCGGATCCGGGTGGCGGTGCGCCAGCCGCACCTGGCCTATGCGATGCGCCTGCACGGCGACGTGGGCCAGATCGACATCGTCCAGGCCAATGTCCGCAACATGGCCTCGGTGGAGCGGGCGCTGGAGGGCGCCAGCGCGGCGGTGAACCTGGTGGGCCTGCTCTATGAAAGCGGCCGGCAGAAGTTCGAGGCGATCCATGTGGAGGGCGCCGGAAGGGTGGCGCGGGCGGCGGCGGAGATGGGGGTCGGCCGACTGGTGCAGATGTCGGCGCTGGGCGCCGATGCGGCCTCGGCCTCGAACTACGCCCGCACCAAGGCCCAGGGCGAGGCCGAAGTCCGCGGCGCGTTTCCCGGCGCGGTGGTGGTGCGGCCCTCCATCGTGTTCGGGCCGGAGGACGATTTCTTCAACCGCTTCGCCAAGCTGGCCCTGATTTCCCCCGCCCTGCCGCTGATCGGCGGCGGCGCGACCGAGTTGCAGCCGGTGTTCGTCGGCGACGTGGCCCAGGCGCTGGCGCGGATGCTGGCCGATCCCGCCAGCGCCGGCGAGACCTATGAGCTGGGCGGCCCGGCGCGCTACAGCTTCCGCCAACTGATGACGCTGCTGCTGGCCGAGATCCAGCGGCGGCGGTTGCTGGTCCCGCTGCCGTTCCCGGCGGCCGGGCTGATCGGCCTGGGCGGCGACGCCCTGGCGTTTCTCGGTCTGCCGCCACCGCTCACCCGCGATCAGGTGGAGCTGCTGAAGACCGATAATGTGACCAGCGGCGCCTGTCCGGGCCTGGCCGAACTGGGGGTCGCGCCCACCACCCTGGAGGCGGTGCTACCGCAATATCTGCCGCGTTACCGCAGTGGCGGCCAGTTCGCCGACCCGGAAGCGGCGGTCGCCGCCGCCTGATCATCATGGAGCCATTGCCATGACCGCCGCCCCGCCGCGCAAGACCCGCGAGCTGCAGAACCACCACATGGACTCCACGGTCTGGAACGATTTCGAGTTCCGCG
>CAXNKO010000127.1:0-6023 GCA_964202685.1 Caulobacterales bacterium | reverse complement strand
GACCGGCAGGAACTACCTCGCCGTCGTCACCCTCGCAGCCATCGTCATATGGCTGAGGTAAGTGTCCACAGCTCCTAGTCGATGTCCCTGTCGATCACATTGACCTCAGCCGCCTCGGGCCTCGCGGCCGCGCAGGCGGGTCTAAGGACGGTCTCGGACAATATCGCCAACGTCAATACGCCGGGCTATGTCCGCAAGGTCCTCGAGCAACGTCACCTGGTGGTCGCTGGGGCTGGCGCGGGCGTCACCGTCGAGGGCGTAAAGCGCGTCACTGACCAGTATCTGCAGATGGCCAGCCTGACCGCGTCGAGCGAGGCGGCGCGCTGGGGCGCGGTTTCACAGTACCTGGACAACGCCCAAAGCCTGTTTGGCGACCCGTCCAGCGACAACTTCTTTTTCAGCCGGCTGGACAATGTCTGGTCGGCCTTCTCGGCTGCGGCCAATGATCCATCCTCCAGTCTCGCCCGCACCCAGGCGCTGTTCAATCTGGAGGACTTCTTTTCGGAGGCACGACGGATCAACGGTCAGGTCAACGACCTGGCGACCAATCTGGACACCCAGATCAACGCCGACGTGAACCGCGCCAACGACCTTCTGGGCGAGATCAACCGGCTCAACAGCGACATCACCCACGCGACGCTTTCCGGCGCCGACGCTTCGGGATCCCAGAACATCCAGAGCGGCCTGGTCAACGAACTTTCCAAGCTGTTGAACGTCCGCGTGGCGGCGCGGCTCGACGGGGGCGTCACCCTTCGCTCGACCGAGGGGGTGCTGCTGGTGGGCTCCGGGGCCGCCAAGCTCGCCTACAACCGCACGGACTCGACCAAGGGCTACATCGACGCGATCCCGGCAGACGGGCTTGGCGCCCCGCAGCCGATCACGATCAACGCCGGCGAGCTGCGCGGCCTTCTCGACCTGCGTGACACTGAGCTGCCCAAGCTTTCGGATCAGATCGGCGAGTTCGTCACCCGGGCGGCGGAACGGATCAACGCGGTGCATAATGCGTCAGCCTCGGTTCCCGCGCCGGCAAGCCTCACCGGCCACGATACCGGCCAGGCGGCGAGCACCGCCTTCGCCAACTTCACCGGCCAGGCGACCGTGGCGATTGTCAACACCGCGGGGGTCGTGCAGCGCCAGGTGGCGATCGACTTCACGGCCGGCACGCTCAGCATCGATGGCGGGGCCGCCGCCAGCTATCTGCCGGCCGCCAATCTGCCGGCCAGCCTCAACGCGGCGCTGGGCGCCTTCGGAACGGCGTCGTTCGCCAACGGCGCGCTCGCGCTCACCGCGGCCGGCGGCGGTGGCGTGGCCATCGACGAGGGCACATCGCAAAAGGCAGGCAAGGGTTTCTCGCACTTCTTCGGTCTGAACGACCTGATCCGCTCATCGGCCATTTCGAACTACGACACCGGCCTTACCGCGGCTGATCCGCATGGTTTCGTGGCCGGCGACGCCATCACCCTGCGGCTGGCCCGCCCGGACGGCAAGCCGCTGGCCGATATCGCCGTGACCGTGCCCGCCGCCGCCAACATGAGCGACCTGCTGGCGTCGCTGAACAGCACGACGACCGGGGTCGGCCTCTACGGGCAGTTCGCTCTCGACAGCCGCGGCGCGCTTGCCTTCACCCCGCTCGCGCCGACCAACGCCACTGCCTCGGTGCTCACGGACACCACTCAGCGGGGTGTGGGCGGACCGACCATCAGCCAGTTGTTCGGCCTGGGCGCCGCGGACCGCCAAGCCCGGGCCAGCCGGTTCTCTGTCGATGGCGCGATCTCATCCGATCCGACCAAACTCGCGTTGGCCCAGCTCGATCTGAACGTCGCCCTCGGCCAGCCTTCCCTGCGCGCCGGTGATGGGCGCGGGGCGCTGGCCATGGCCGCGGCCGGCGACGTGACGACCGCGTTCTCGCCCGCCGGCGCCTTGGGGGCGGTGAACATGACGCTGTCTCGTTACGCCGCGGAGTTTGGCGGCGCCATCGGGCGTGGCGCGGCGTCGGCCGAGAATCGAATGAACAGCGCCAGCGCCGTCGAGGCCGAGGCGATGAACCGGCTGCAATCGGTGGAGGGGGTCAACCTCGACGAAGAGCTGGTTCGCCTGACCACCTATCAACAGGCTTTCAGCGCCTCAGCGCGCATGATCCAGGCCGCCAAGGACATGTTCGATGTCCTTGCGTCGATCCTCTGACAGGGCAGAAGCTCATGAATCGCGTTTCCACCTCAGGCAACTACTCGGCGGTGCTGGCCAATCTGATGGCCGCTCAGCAGCGCCAGTTCGAGGCCAACGCCCAGGTCTCCTCACAAAAGAAGGGCGACGACCTCAAGGGCTTCGCCCAGCACGCCGAGATGCTGACGGCCATGCGCTCCGTGCAGGTGCGCGGCGCGGCCTATATGGAACAGAACCAGCTGGTGGCCGACAAACTGTCCACCCAGGACGCGGCGCTCAATCAGGTCGCCGACGCCGCCCAGGCGGCCCGGCAGGCCATCGCCGACGCCCTGGCCAGCGGACGCGCCGACACCCTGGTGGAGGACATCCAGGCCCAGATGCGCAATGTGATCGATGGCTTGAATGCGCGCTACGGGGGCAAGTATCTGTTCGCCGGGGGCCAGGTGGACACCGCGCCGATGACCGCCAGCTCGCTCTCCGACCTGACGGCGACCGGAACGGTGATCGCTGTTTTCTTCAAGAACGACAGCTTTCTGGCCCAGAACAAGGTCGATGACGCGACGACCGTGACCAGCGGCGTCCTGGCGGACGCCATCGGTACGGACATCATGACCGCCTTCAAGGACTTCCAACTGTTCGAGGAAGGCGTGAGCGGCCCGTTCGTCGGCGAGTTAACGGCGGCTCAGCGGACGTTCCTTGAGGGCGAACTGTCACAGTGGGACCAGGCCCACCGCTCGGTGATCAATATCGCCGGGCGCAACGGACTGTTGCAGCGCCGGGTGGCGGGGGTGAACGTGGATCTCGAGGGGCGCCAGACGACGCTGAAGGAAATGATCGGCGGCATCACTGACGTCGATATGGCCCAGGCGATCTCCAACCTGCAGGCCGCGCAATTGTCGGTGCAGGCCTCGGCCCAGGCGCTGATCTCCATGCAGCAAAGTTCGTTGCTGAATTTTCTGAAGTAACCGGGTCGGCGCCGCCGGCTCGCAATGCGGCGGGTGAGCGTCTACATAGGCGGCGATGAACGCCAGCCAAGCCCTCGACGACGCCATACGCGACGCGGTGCGCCTACCTGTGGGCGCGCGGGTGGTGGCGGCCATGTCAGGGGGGGTCGATTCCACCGTGACCGCCGCCCTGCTGTCGCGGGCCGGCTACGACGTGGTGGGGGTGACGCTGCAGCTCTACGACCATGGCGCGGCGGTGCAGAAGAAGGGCGCCTGCTGCGCCGGGCAGGATATCCACGACGCCCGTCAGGCCGCCGCAGGACTGGGGATCGCGCACTATGTTCTGGATTATGAGAGCCGTTTCCGCGCCCAGGTGATGGAGGATTTCGCCGACGCCTATCTGCGCGGCGAGACCCCGGTGCCCTGCATCCGCTGCAATCAGACGGTGAAGTTCCGCGACCTGCTGGATGTGGCGGGCGAACTGGGCGCCGCGGCCATGGCCACTGGCCACTATGTGCGCCGCGCCGAGGGGCCGGTTCGCGCCGAGCTGCTGCGCGCGGCGGACCCGGCCCGGGATCAGAGCTATTTTCTGTTCGCCACCACCCGCGAGCAGCTGGCCGGCCTGCGCTTTCCGCTGGGCGGCCTGCCCAAGCCGGAAGTTCGGCGCATCGCCGCCGAGCTGGGGCTCAAGGCCGCCGACAAGCCGGACAGCCAGGACATCTGCTTCGTCCCGGAAGGCCGCTACACCACCGTCATCGACCGGCTACGGCCGCAGGGGGCGGCGCCCGGGGACATCGTTCATCTGGACGGCCGGGTGCTGGGCCGTCACGAAGGGGTCACCCGCTACACGATCGGCCAGCGGCGGGGGCTGAATGTGGCGGTGGGCGATCCGCTGTTCGTGGTGCGCATCGACGCCGCCGCTCGCCAGGTGATCGTCGGCCCGCGCGAGGCCCTGGCCATGGACCGCATCGCGCTCAAGGAGACCAACTGGCTGGGCGACGAGGACGGCATCGAGACCGCGGCGGACGCCGGCCGGCCAGTCCTGGCCCGGGTGCGCTCCACCCGCGAGCCCATCGCCGGGCGGCTGGCGCGGGGCGCGGGCGGCGTCGAAGTGGTCCTGGACGCAGCCGAGGAGGGCGTGGCCCCCGGCCAGGCCTGCGTGCTCTATGCGCCGGAACGGCCGGAGCGGGTGCTGGGCGGCGGCTTCATCGCGGCGGCTATTTCGAGGCCGCCACCTCCAGGACATTGATGGTCAGGCCGCCGGGCAGGGTCATGTCGCCGGGCTTCATGCCGGCGGGGCAGGGACCCTGGCGGACCGCCTGGAGGGTCATCCTGCGGGCGCCGTTCATCTGCGGGGCCGCGGCGGCGGTGGTGATGGTCTCGGCCTGCATCCGATAGGCGGCGGAGAAGTCGCCGGTCGCCACGCCGGTGGTGGCGTTGACGCCGGCTGGGCCCATGTCGCAGCGGGAGTTGAACCGCCAGCCGCCGTCGGGACCGCGGGTCACCGACGGTTTCGCGCAGGCGCCCGTGGTCTGGCCCCACCAGCCAAAGGCCGCCTCGACCGCCGCATCGACGCAGAGGCGGCTCTGCTGGGTCATGCCAGCGGAGGACACCGTCTGGACCCACAGGCCGGGGGCGCGGCTGGGCGGCGCGTCGCGGTCGAAGCGGTCGCAGGCGCCGAGCGCGGCCAGGGCCAGGAGCAAGCCGAAGCCTCGGGACATGGGGTGGCCTTTCCGGTTGACCGGGCAAGGTTAGCCGGGATCAAACCGTGGGGCGATATGGGAGAGAACCGGATGGGCGGACTGCGCGACGACGCCGAACAGGGCCGCTATGAGATGGTCGAGGAGGGGCTGACCGCCTTCGCCCGGTACCGGCTGGCGCCGGGCCGGCTGATCATCGACCATGTGGAGAGCCCGGCAGCGCTGCGCGGCACGGGGGCGGCCGGCCGGCTGATGGCGGCGGTGGCCGCGGACGCCCGCGCCCGGGGCCTGAAGATCACCCCGATCTGCGGCTATGCGGCCGCCTGGCTGCGGCGGAGCGCCGACAGGGATTTGATCGGCTGAGCCGAATTCAGCGACGGTTGGCGATGGCTTCCAGGGTCTTGGCCCTGGACCCGCAGTCTTCCACCAGCCGACTGGCGATTTCGCGCACGCCGGGGGGATAGGCCTCGCCGCCGCCGGCGATGTCGGCGGCCATGGCCTCCATCGAGAGCAGGGCGGTCTGCAGGGATGCGATGTGTTCCCGCGCCAGATTGCGCGCCTCGGTCTGCAGGCGCCGCACCCGTTCGGCGAGGGTTTCGACGCGGCCTTCGTTGGCGGGTTGGTTGGGGACGATGGCGAGACTTGGTGACATGCTGCTATTCCCAGCTTTCGTCGTTGATCCGGCGCCGGCGGCCCCCGATGGACCGCGCCCGGCGCCTTGGGTTCTACAAACCGTGACGCTCAAGACGGCACAGAGTTCCCTGGCCGATGCAGGTTTCGCGCCACTGTGGCCGGATTGCCAGGACCGGCATCCGGCCATCGCCCCGGGGGCGGACTTGCTGCTATGGCTTTGGCCGAGGCGCGCAGGGCGCAGTGGGAGGCGGAACTGGCGAAGGTGACGGCGAATTACGCCACGGGCAGGATTTCCACACGGGTGGTGGTGGCCGCCAGCCTGGATCTGGTGCGGGAGGGCTGGGGCCGGGCGCGGCCGGCCCTGGCGGCGATGCTGGTGTTGTTCCCGGTCAGCGTGGCGATCAGCGTTCACCTGTCCCCCGCGGCGCGAGTGGTCCAGGGGGATCCGGCCGCCCTGGCCTGGGCGGTGGTCGCCGCGCTGCTGGCGGCGCTGCCCAGCGGCGTGGCGACCCGGGCGCTGCTGGGGGCGACGCGCCCCTGGCGGCTGGACGCCGGACTGCTGATCTATACGGCGATCCAGGTC
>CAXNKO010000126.1:0-6051 GCA_964202685.1 Caulobacterales bacterium | reverse complement strand
GCGTCCGGTGGGGCCCGGCGTCCCCGGCGAGATCGCCGTGCGGTCGAACTATCTGAGCCTGGGCTATGTGGAGGCTGGCGCGGTGGTCGCGCCCACCGACCGCGGCGCGGATCCGGCCGGCCGCCGGAACATCTACTACACCGGCGACCGCGGGGTGCGGGGGCCGGACGGTTCGGTGCTGGTGCTGGGCCGCCTGGACGACCAGGTGAAGATCCGCGGTCACCGCGTCGATCTGTCCGAAGTGACCGCGGCGCTGCAGGGCCATCCGCGCGTCCGCTCGGCCATCGCCCTGGCCCATCCGACGCGCGGCGGGGTGGAGATCGTCGCCGTCGTGGCGGCCCGGCGCGGCGGGCTGGGCCAGGAAGGGCTGGAGCGGTTCCTGGCGGCGCGGCTCACCGACCCGATGACGCCGCGTCGGTATCTGTTCCTCGACGACCTGCCCGCGACGCCGAACGGCAAGGTGGACCGGGCCGCGCTGCAGGCGCGCCTGCAGCAGGCGCCGGCGGACGCTGTTCCCCCCGCGCTTGCCGATGGCCGCGAGGCCCGCCTGATCGGCGCCTGGTCCGGCCTGTTCAGCCGGCCCGTCGACGCCAGTTCCACCTTCACGGACCTCGATGGCGACAGCCTGAGCTATGTGCAGGCCGCCCTGGCGCTGGAGGATGTGCTGGGCGCCGCACCTCGCGGCTGGCAGGACATGACCATCGCCGAGCTGGCCGCCGGCCCCGCACAGGCGCGGGGCTGGCTCACCACCATCGAGACGCCGATGCTGATCCGGGCGGCGTCGATTGTGCTGGTGGTTTTCGGCCACCTCACCGAACATCTGAAGTCGACCGGCGCCACGACGGCGATGTTTCTGGTCTCTGGATTCCTGTTCTGCAAATTTCCTCTGCAGAGATCAGCCAAAATAAGGTCCGGATACCCTATATTAAAGTCAATAGTTGCGATATTAATTCCTATTGCTTTCTTTTCTTACCTAGTATATTTTGACAGACTTTTCAGCGGGCGCAACGCAGGATTATATCTCCTAACATTAAGCGTAGAATTGGTTAGCCATGTCGGTTTTTCTCCGCAAGAAATTTTTGATGTGCCCGGATATCTATGGTATGTGCACTCGTTGTTAAAAGTAATGTCTATAGTATATGTTTCATTTCAAATATATAAATTCTATGAACCGAACATTTTAGACGCATCTAGATTTATTTTGGTGTTGTTTATTATTGGATGCCTATTGCGGTTTGTTCTGCCGTTTTTTACCGCAGAAGACTACCTGGCTCGTGGGCACAGGAACATTTTGCCGGAGAAATTCTGGGCGTTCACTCACCTGGCGACCTTCATGCTGGGGGGGATGATCGCGGTCTGCGCGACACGCCGGGCGAAGTTCGCCGTGGCCGCCGTCGTCGCGGTTTACGCCCTTGCGGTCACCTTGACCTACTCGATCCCGCAAGGGACCATGGCCCTGGTCTGCGGCCTGCTGCTGCTCAGCAATTTCCAGGCGCAGGTCCCCAGGCCGCTGGCGGCGCTGGCCATGACTCTGGCGGGCGCCTCGCTGTACATCTATCTCACCCACACTAGGCTGGGCCGGTTTGCGCAGCAGCTGGCGCCCGATGGTGGGCCGGTGGTCACGGTGGCCCTCACCCTGTTGGGCGGTGTGGTGATCTGGAAGCTGGTGACCTGGTGTGAGGTTCTGGCCCGGAACTGGTTCGCCAGATCGCGGGTAAGCGTCTGATCCCGTAGGAGGGTTGGCCGGCTACACCGCCCAGGCGGCGGCGATCTCGGCGCGGAGCTGGGGGATGCCGGTTCCCTTTTCGGCCGAGGTGGCCACCACCCGCGGAAAGGCGGCCGGGCGCTTGGAGATGGCGGCCAGGGTGCGGGCGACCACGGCCTCGACGTCGCGGGCGCTGATCTTGTCGGCCTTGGTGAGCACGATCTGGTAGGACACCGCCGCGGTGTCGAAGGCGGCCATGGCCTCGTCGTCCGGGGGCTTCAGGCCGTGACGGGCGTCGATGAGCAGATAGGCGCGCTTGAGATTCGGCCGGCCGCGCAGGTAGGAGCGGCCAAGGTTCTGGAACTTCTTCACCTCGCTGCGGGCGGCGCGGGCGAAGCCATAACCGGGCAGGTCGACCAGCCGGAACCGCTCGTCCAGCCGGAAGAAATTGACCTCCCGGGTGCGGCCCGGGGCGTTGGAGGCCCGGGCCAGGTCCTTGCGGCCCAGCACGGCGTTGATCAGCGACGACTTGCCGACGTTGGAGCGACCGGCGAAGGCTACCTCCGGCTCGTCGTCCGCGGGCAGGCCGTCAATGGCCGCGGCGCCCATCATGAAGGTCGCCATCCGGGCGAACAGCTTGCGGGCGGCCTCGATGGCCTCGTCGTCGAAGGGGGCGTCGGAAGCGCCGCTCACTTGGCCAGGGCGTTCGACGCCGGTTTGCCGCGCAATCGGGCGATGATCTGGTCGATGGGGTTGTCGACCGCGAAGCGGCGCATGATCACATATTGCTGTAGGATGGTGAGCACGTTCGACCAGGTCCAGTAGATGATCAGCCCGGCCGCCAGCGGGGTGATCACGAAGGTGAAGATCACCGGCATCCACTGGAAGATCTTCTGCTGGATGGGGTCGCCGGCCGGCGGGCTCATGGCCATGGTCAGCCACATGGTCACCGCATAGGCGATGGGCCAGACCCCCAGGTGCATGGGGCCGTCCAGGAAGCCGCCGATCAGCGGCACGGTGGCGGGATCCCAGGCGATGGCGCCGAACAGGTTGAAGATGGTGGTGGGGTCGCGGGCCGACAGGTCCTGGATCCAGCCCACGAACGGGGCGTGGCGCATCTCGATGGTCACCGTCAGCACCTTGTAGAGCGCGTAGAATACCGGAATCTGGATCAGGATTGGCAGGCAACCAGCCAGCGGATTGATCTTCTCACGCTTGTAGAGCTCCATCAGCTCCTGCTGCTGCTTCGGCGCGTCGTCCTTGTACTTGGCCTTCAGCTCTTCCATGGCCGGCTGGAGCTTCTTCATCTTGGTGAGGGATTCGTACTGTTTGTTGGCCAGCGGGAAGAACAGTCCGCGCACCACCACGGTCAGGATCAGGATCGCGACGCCGAAATTGCCCACATGGCGAAAGACGAAATCCAGGAAGTCGAACAACGGCCGGGTGATGATCCGGAACATCCCCCAATCGACGGCGTTGTCGAAGTTGGAGATCCCCAGGGCCCTCTGATAGTCGCGCAACACCGGCACGGTTTTGGCGCCGGCGAACAGCCGCGTGGTCTCGGTGACCTGGCGGCCGGGCTGGATGGTGCGCACGGCGCCCGAGAGACTGGCCTCGAACACGTCGACGCCCTCGACCTTGGCGTAGCGGTAGCGGCCTTCGACGGCTTGCTGCTGCGGCGGGATGATCGCGGCCAGCCAATATATGTCGGTGATGCCGGTCCAGCCGCCGGTGGAGGGGAACGTCTGCGGCCCCTCCTTGGTCCACTTGGGGTATTTGAGCAGCTTGAGGTCCTCGCCCAGCCAGCCGATGGCGCCCTCATGGACGATCTGGTTATTGCCCAGCTTGGGATCGATGCCCTGGCGCTGCACCAGCGCATAGGGGGCGATGGTCACCGGCGCGGCGCCGAGGTTGGCCACGGTGTCGGTGATGGTGAACATGAAGCGGGCGTCGATCTCGATCCGGCGGGTGAAGCGCAGGCCCTGGCCGCTGTCGTGGACCAGGACCACCGGCTTGCCGGGGGAAAGCGTCGCGCCCTCGGCCACGGTCCAGACGGTATCGTTGGTGGGCAGGCCGATGATGTTGGCGCCGCTCCAGCCGAAGTCGGCGAACCAGGCGTGCTTGGCGCCGTGGGGGCGCAGCAGGTCCACCGGCGGCGAACGCTTGTCGAGGGCCTCGCGGTACTGGGTCAGGTAAAGGTCGTCGATGCGGCCGCCCTTCAGCGACAGCGAGCCGGACAGGGCGGGGGTGGCGATGCGCAGGCGGGGACTGGCGGCCAGGGCCGTCTGGCGAGGGACCTCGCGCAATTGCGGCGTCAGGGCCGGCGCGCCGGGCAGCACCTGGGCCGCGGCGGCCGGCCGCTGGTTGGCGATCTCGGCCTGACGGCGTTTGGCCTGGGGCTCCAGCACCAGCATCTGGTAGCCGATCAGCAGCACCGCGGCGCAGACCACGAAGAGGATCGTGTTGCGATTGTTATCGTCTTGCATCGGGGGGCGCGCTCAGACCTGGGGCGAGGGGGCGGTTGCGGGGGGCCGGCGGTCGCTTTCGGGCGCGAGCCTTAACAGCGCGGTTTTGACATCGTCAAGCAAACGCGGCCAGGGCCGATTGGGCGCGCCGCCACGGGCGATGAACACATAGTCGTAACCGGGGCGGGCCAGGTCGGGCAGCATCAGCCGGGCGGCCTCGCGCAAGCGGCGCTTGGCGCGGTTGCGCACCACCGATCCGCCCACCCGCTTGGTGGCGGTGAAACCGGCGTGGATCACCGCGGCGCCGTCGGCGCGGTCACGGGCCTGCACCACCACCGCGCCGCGGGCGAAGGCGGCGCCTTGGGCACAGGCCAGGAACTGCGGGCGCTTGCGCATGCGCGCCACCGCCACGGGTTCGGATTGTCGGGAGGCGTCGGTCATGCCGTCGCCGGTATCATCGTCCGGTCTAGGCCGACAGGCGCTTGCGGCCCTTGGCGCGGCGGCGCTGAATGACCTTCTGGCCGTTCTTGGTGGCCATCCGGGCGCGCCAGCCGTGACGACGCGCGCGCACGAGACGGGAGGGCTGAAAAGTGCGCTTCACGGGAAAGGCTCCGGGGGCAGGAAAACGAGCGGCGCTGGATAGGGGATCGGGGCGGGGATGTCAACGATGGCGGGCGGCCTCAGCAGGGTGAGCGGGTGAACGCGCAAACGCCGGACCGTTCGTCGCCCCGGCCGGCGACGCCGTGCGCCCAGTGTCGCCCCGGCGGGATCACGCCGCCCATTCCCGGACCTGGCCAGGCGCGGGTCACGACCTCAGCGCCTGACCCGTTCGAGGGGCCGACACCTGAAAGCTTACGTCGGTTGGCAAATTTTTCAGCTGGCGGCCGGCGCCTCTCCGGGCCGGCCCTGGGAGGTCTATCCTGGACATTTTCACAGGTATTGTCATGTACTTATAGCTTTTCCAGAGCTTCGAGATCCTATCACCAGGCGCCAACCGGGGCGCCAACCAGGCGCGCCGGCGGGGTTCAGGGGCGGGATGAACGATGAGAACAAAAAGAGAATATCACACCTGCGCCGCAAGGCAAGTTTTCCGTGCAGTTCCGTTGACGGCGCGGCGGGAATGAAGCCGGTGGTTCGGCGGCCTCAGGCCGCCTTCGCCGCGGCGCGTTCGTCGTCGATCACCGCCGGACGGTTGGCGATGGCGGCCTGTCCGGCGCCCAGGACGCTGCTGAGCAGCAGCCTGGCGTCGATGGGCTTGGCGATGTGGCCGTTCATTCCGGCCGCGCGACAGGCCTCGCGCTGCGATTCCATCACATTGGGGGTCAAGGCGAAGATGGTGACGCCGGCGTTGGGGCCGCCGGAAGCGCGCACCTGGCGCGTCGCCTCCAGGCCGTCCATCTCCGGCATCTGCATGTCCATCAGCACCACGTCGAAGGCGGCGGTCTGCAGCGCCTTCACCGCCTGCAGGCCATTGTCCACCATCGTGACATCCGCGCCGATCGGGCGCAGGAAGTGGCTGATGATCCGCTGGTTGGCGGGGTTGTCTTCGGCGACCAGAATCCGCAGCGCGACGCCCAGATCGACCTGAGGCGCGTCGTTCGGCGCCTCGGCGTCCGCCGCCGCTTCCTCGGCCAAGACCGCCGGCAGCCGCAGGATGAACACCGAACCCCCAGCCTCATTGGATTGAGCCGTCAGAGTCCCGCCCATCATCACAGCCAGTCTGCGGCTGATGGTCAGCCCCAGGCCAGTGCCGCCGAACCGGCGGGTGGTGGAGCCGTCAGCCTGCTCGAAGGCGGTGAAGATCCGCTGCAGCGCTTCCGGTGCGATTCCGATGCCGGTGTCGGCCACGGAGAAGATCACTTCGGATCCGCCGTCATCGCC
>CAXNKO010000125.1:0-6074 GCA_964202685.1 Caulobacterales bacterium | reverse complement strand
ACGCCGGCGGCGCGCGGATCAACCGCCCACCCGGACAGCCAGATATTTTGCCCATCGGCGGCGATTTCGGCGCGGTCAATGTGGCAGCGCCGCACCTGATCCGCCGTCAACAGGGCGGACTGCAACGGGCGTTCAGTGATCTTGAAGTCAGGCGCGCCCTCCTGCAGGTCCTGGGTCGCGCCCAGCACCGCGTCAATCCGGGCCGCGGCAGGCGGCGAAGGCGCCGGGCCGTCCAGCATGGCGTCGCGCATCCCATGCTCGATGGTTTCCAGGATCACCACATCCGGCTTGAAGCGCGCGATCAGGTCGGGCCGCCAGAAGCCGTCCTGATTGTGCGCCAGCACGATGCGGCTGAAGTGCGGGTAGAGCAGTGGCAGGAGCTCGAGGGAAAACGAGTCGCGGGTCATCAGCAGCACCGGCTTGCCCGCCACCCCGGTCTCGACCACCTGCAGCCCGCCAGTGTCGCGCCGATCGGTCAAGTAGGTCACCCGCACCTGCTCGACCGGGTTTTCGATGTGCGGAAAATCAATCCTCACCATCCGCCTGACCCCCAACATCCGGGCGAGGTCATGAGGCCGCTGGCGTTGATCGCCGCCGACCATTTCGAAGCGGTCCAGCGGAAGCGGTCCAGCGGTCACACCCATGGCCTGAAGCCTCTCCATCAGCGCGACATAGGCGGCATAGGCGCCGAGGCCAGTCCAGTGGGTGTCATGGCGGCTGTAGGTCTTCCACCCCCGGCGGGTGGCTTCGGCGATCGACGCATGGAGGTAGAGCGCGTCCCCGGCCCCGGCGGCTTCCATGAGCTTGGGAAGCCGCACCGTCGGACGGGCCGGGCCGGGCGCGCCAAACCAGGCCGGCGCGAACTGGGAATATACGGTCTCCTTGGTCGGGCCGATGATCATCAGATAGGCGACGCCCTGCGAGCGCAGCGCTTCGGTGCGGCCGGCGAACGTCCGCAGCCATCGGCGGGCCGCCGCGCCGTTCATCGGCGGATCGCCGCGCGCGGCGCCCAGGTGGGAGCCGTCGTCGAAGAACAGGTAGCCGCCACGTCCGACGATGACCCGCTCCGATCCGCTGACGCCCGCCAGCATGCGCAGGCGGTTCAAGGGGCCGATCAGGTGGGCGCGCAGGGGAAACCGGTCGGCGACATAGGCGTCGGCCGCCTTGCGAAACCCACTGGCCTCGGCGAGCGACCTTGGCCAGGCCGGCGGCCCCGCCAGGGTGCGGTTTTCCTCGATCCCCGCCGGCTCCGCGATGAGGCCCGGCGCGATATGGGCGCCGGCCACCAGCGCCAGAACGACGGCAATGAGGCCGCGCCAGTGCCGCGGGCTCGCGGTCATCGGTTCAGAACCGGAAATAGAGGAAGGGGTTG
This sequence comes from Caulobacterales bacterium, assembly GCA_964202685.1. Classification (GTDB taxonomy): domain Bacteria; phylum Pseudomonadota; class Alphaproteobacteria; order Caulobacterales; family Caulobacteraceae; genus Phenylobacterium. Next base: position 4,702 of record CAXNKO010000125.1, on the reverse strand, counting down.
AGCGTCGAGGCGGCCAGCAGCGCGACGCTGACCACAAACCCCGCGGCCAGAACCGGGATCGGCAGGGCGTGGACGCTCCGAGTGTCGAGGCGCGCCGGAACGCCCGGCAGCGCCGGCTCCGCCCGCGACGTGCGCAGCCGCTCCAGCAACCAGGGCAGCACCGGAACCGCGAACAGCGAGCCGGCGATCAGCGCGGTCAGGGTCTGGGCGTTGAGCAGGATCGACAGCGCCGGATCGAAGGGTGCGCGCACGGGATCGACCAGGGCCGCCAGATGTTGCAGGGCGCGTGGCAGGGTCTCGGCGCGGAAGAACACCCAGCCGATCATCACCACCGCCAGCACATAGGCGTGGCGCACCAGGCGCGGCGCCGCGGCGATCACCCGCCCGAAGCCGAACCGCTCCAGCATCAGGAATCCGCCGTGATAGAGGCCCCAGACGATGAACTGCCAGGCCGCGCCGTGCCAGAGGCCGGTAAGGAAGAACACCGCCAGCAGGTTGCGCACCGTCTTCGCCTGTCCGTGGCGATTGCCGCCCAGCGGGATGTAGACGTAGTCGCGGAACCAGGACGACAGGCTCATGTGCCAGCGCCGCCAGAACTCGGTGATCGACTGCGACACATAGGGATAGTCGAAGTTCTTCGGGAAGGTGAAGCCCAACATGAACGCCAGGCCGATGGCCATGTTCGAATAGCCGCAGAAATCGAAATAGATCTGCAGGGTGTAGGCCCACATGCCCAGCCAGGCCCCCAAGGCGTCGAGCCGGGCGGCGTCCAGACCGAAGGCGTAGTCGGCGAGGGGGGCCACGGTGTTGGCCACCAGCACCTTCTGGCAAAGGCCGACGATGAAATACTGGAGGCCAAGGCCGATGTGGCCGCTGCGGCGTCGATCGCCGTGCATCTCGGCGCGGATGTCGGCGTAGCGGACGATGGGCCCGGCGATCAGGTGCGGGAACATCAGGATATAGGCCCCGAAGCGGAGCGGATCGCGCTCGGCCGGGACCGAACCGCGGCGCACGTCCACCAGGTAGCTGACCAGCTGGAAGGTGAAGAAGGATATGCCCAGGGGCAGCTTCAGATCGATCAGCGGCAGCGGATCGCCGGGCAGCGCCCCGTTGAGGGCGCCGGCCACGAAGCCCGCGTATTTGAACACGCCCAGCACGGCGAAATCGACCGCCGTCACCGCGATCAGGATCGCGGTCCTGCGCCGCTCGTCCGCGGCCCCGGCGATCCACAGCGCGCCGGCGTAGTTCAGGCCGATCAGGGCCAGCAGCAGCAGCAGGTATGCGCCCTCGCCCCAGGTGTAAAAGGCCGCGCTGCCCGCCACCAGGATGGCCGTGCGCCATCCCGACACATAGTAACCCAGCAGGAATACCGGCAGAAAATAGAAGATGAAGATGACGGAGCTAAAGACCATGCGCCCGTGACGTCTCCATCCCCACGAGAACCGAACGCATCCGATTCCCCGCCTCCGCCCGGAGACGGGTAGACCGCAAGGCGCCGCGGCCGTCAATTCGTTGTGCTTGGGGAAGGGCGGACCTTCGCTTGGCAGTCCCTAGGGGAGTCGAACCCCTCTCTCCAGGTTGAAAACCTGGCGTCCTAACCGATAGACGAAGGGACCGCAGCGCGAGGGCGGCTCTATATCCGCCTTCACTTGGCCGCGCAATGGTTAGGGCGGGGGTTCGCGGCCCAGGGGGCCAAGGCCGTCCAAGGCCGGCGTGCCCGGCTCACGGGCCAGCGCCGATTCGGAGGCGCCGCCGTTGCCGCCCGTCTCCAGCTGAAGGCCGAGTCCGCGATAGATCGCCTGAGCCCGGGCGGCCAGCGCACAGTCATCCCTCCCGCCGCAGGTCGGCGACGTCGTCGATCTCCAGCTGAACGCTCTGGCGGCCCTGCCAGTCGTCGGGGCGCAGCCGGCCGACCACATGCAGCGCGCCGCCTTCCTGCAACAGCCGGCGGCCCATCTCGGTGTCCTCGCAGCGCCAGGCGACGGCCTTTAGCCGTCCCCCTGACCGGTCCACCAGCGTCGCCCGGACATGGCCCCCGCGCAGGGCCATGGGCCGCTCGGCGCGGACGTCGGCCAGCGCGAACACCGGTTCCGGATTGCCAAGACCGAAAGGCGCCAGTTGCTGGAACGCCTGCAGCATCCCGCGATCGGCGCCGGCGGTGGTGATCAGGGCGTCGATGTCCAGGGCGTCCTCGGCGGTGGCGAGCTCGCACTCGGCCGCCGTGCGCTGACAGAGGAATTCGCGCAGCTCCGGAATGGCGTCAGGCCGCACCGAAAGGCCAGCCGCCATGGCGTGGCCGCCGCCGGCTAGCAGCAGGCCCTCGTCGAAGGCCGCCTGCACGGCGCGGCCGAGGTTCACACCGGGCTGGGAGCGGCCGGAGCCCTTGCCGACATTGGCGGCGCGGTCGATCCCCACCACCATCACCGGCTTGCGGTAGCGCTCTCGCAGCCGGCCGGCGACGATGCCGATCACGCCGGGGTGCCAGCCGTCGGCGGCCACCAGGATCAGCGGCGCCTCGGCCTGGTTGCTGGCGTGATCGATGATCCGCACCGCCTCGTCCTGCACGGCCTGCTCGACCTGTTTGCGCGAGGCGTTCAGCGCGTCGAGCTCCAGGGCCAGATTGTGGGCTTCCTGGGGATCATCTGTGGATAACAGCCGCGCGCCCAGGTCAGAGCGGCCAATGCGGCCGCCGGCGTTGATCCGCGGGCCAAGGATGAATCCGGCATGGAAGGTGGTGGCGGGCCCCGTCGCCTTGGCCACCGCCATCAGCGCCGCCAGGCCGGGATTGGCCCAGGCCGACATCACCTTCAGCCCCTGAGCGGTCAGGGCCCGGTTGAATCCAGTCAAGGCGGTGACGTCGCAGACCGCGCCCAACGCCGCCAGATCCAGCCAGCGGCGGGCGTCCGGCTCCGGCCGCTCGGCGAACAGGCCGCGCCGGCGGGCCTCGCGGTTGAGGGCCGCCAGCAGCACGAACGTCACCCCCGCGGCGGCGAGGACCCCCTGCCCCGAACCGCAGCCAGGGCGATTCGGGTTGACCAGGGCGGCGCAGTGGAGCGCCTCCTCGCGCATCAGGTGGTGGTCGATCACTACCACGTCCAGGCCGATCTCGGCGGCGCAGGCGATGGCGTCATAGGCTGCGGCGCCGCAATCGACGGTGACCACCAGTTCGGCCCCCTCCTCCCGCAGGCGGCGGAAGGCGGCCGGCGAGGGGCCATAGCCCTCGGTGACCCGGTCGGGCACATAGATCGGCAGGTCCTTGCCCATGGCCCGGAACCAGCGCACCAGCTGGGCGGCGCTGGAGGCGCCGTCCACGTCATAGTCGGCGAACACCACCATCGGCCGGTCGCGGGCCAACGCGTCCAGCAGCACCTGCACGGCCCGGTCCATGTCCATGAAGCTGGACGGATCCGGGAACGACGCCTTCAGGGTCGGGCGCAGGTAGTCCTCCCCCGCCGCCGCCGCGACGCCGCGACTGGCCAGGGCGCGGGCGAGGGGCTCGGAGAGACCGAGGTTCAGCTGGTGCTGGCGGACCAGGTCCGGCTCCGCCGCCCGCTCCCGCCAGCGCCGGCCCGACAGCGAGCGCGAGACGCCGAGGTAGCCGCTGGGGGCGGAACCGTCAGCCATCACACCGGACGTTTCATCCGCACTTCGCGCACGGTGCGGGTGGCGGAGTTCATCACCAGGGTGTGGGTGTGGACGAACCCGTCGGCCACCCGCACTCCGTCGAGCAGCGCCCCGCTGGTGACGCCGGTGGCGGCGAAAATGGCGTCGGCGCGGACCATCTCGTGCAGGTCGTACTTCTTGTCGAAGTCGGTGATGCCGACCCGGGCGGCGCGCGCCCGCTCGTCGGCGTTGCGGAACACCAGCCGGCCCTGGAACTGACCGCCGACGCATTTCAGCGCCGCGCAGGCCAGCACCCCCTCGGGGGCCCCGCCCTGGCCCACATAGAGGTCGATGCCGGTTTCCGGATCGGCGGTGTTCATCACCCCGGCCACATCGCCGTCGGTGATCAGGTGGATGCGCGCGCCCACCGCGCGCAGGCTGGCCATGATGTCGGCGTGCCGCGGCCGATCGAGGACGCAGACAGCGATCTCGGTGGGATCGACGCCCTTGGCCTTGGCCAGCGCCTTGACGTTGTCGGCCGGACTGGCGTCCAGGTCGATGATCCCGGCGGGATATCCCGGCCCGCAGCCGATCTTGTCCATATAGGTGTCGGGCGCATTGAGCAGGGTGCCCTTGGGCGCCCAGGCCATGACCGCCAGCGCATTGGCCATGGCCTTGGCGGTGAGCGTGGTGCCTTCCAGGGGGTCAAGCGCGATATCGATCTTGGGACCCGTCCCGCGCCCCACCTTCTCACCGATATAAAGCATCGGCGCCTCGTCGCGCTCACCCTCGCCGATGACGATCTCGCCATCGATGTCCAGGTCGTTGAGGGCGGTGCGCATGGCGTCGACGGCGGCCTGGTCGGCGGCCTTCTCGTCGCCACGGCCGACCAGCTTCGAGGCGGCGATGGCGGCGATCTCGGTGACGCGGACGGCGTCCAGCACCAGGCTGCGATCGAGGGTTTCAGAACTCATCAGTCGGTCTCCTTGGGGAGATCATCCCCGGATTCTCAGATACGCGCGATGCGCAGAAGCCGCGGCCGATCGAGCACGGCGGGCAGACCCGCGATGCGCTCGATGGCGGCGGAAAGCACGGATTC
>CAXNKO010000124.1:0-6086 GCA_964202685.1 Caulobacterales bacterium | reverse complement strand
GTCCGTCTCCGCACAGCGCGCCGCCGATGGGCTTGTCGGCCATCGAGTCGATCGCCACTTCGAGGGACGGGAGATCGCGGCGAGCAACCTGTCGTCACCATGCTGTGCGGCGGCTGAACCGTGGCTGAACGTCCCCGTCAGACTCCCGTTCAGGCGATGGCCCCGGCCGTGCGCAGCGCCTCGACCTCGGCCTCGGAAAACCCCCAGTCGGCCAGGGCCTCGCGGTCATGCTGGCCGAGCCTGGGGCTGGGGCCCTGCACCGCGCCGGGAGTCAGCGAGAACCGGGGCGCGGGCGCGGGCTGCACCACGCCCTCCACCTCCACGAACACGCCGCGCGCTCGGTTATGGGGGTGGTCAGGCGCCTCGGCCATCCCCAGCACCGGCGCGAAACAGGCGTCGGCGCCCTGCATGATGTCACACCACTGGTCCCGGGTCCTCTCGGCGAACCGCGCCGCAATCCTGCCCCGCCGGGATTCCCACTGCGCGCGGTCGTTCTGCGGATGGAACTCGGGACCGTCGAGGCCCATCCGCCCCAGCAGCTCGGCGTAGAACTGCGCCTCCAGCGCGCCCACCGCCACCCAGCCGCCGTCGGCGCAGCGATAGGTGTCATAGTAGGGCGCGCCGCCATCGAACATGTTGCCGCGCCGGCCTTCCTGCCAGCGGCCAGTGGCCAGCAGATGATAGAACATCGCCATCAGCGACGCCGCGCCGTCCACCATGGCGCAGTCCACCACCTGGCCCTGGCCGCTTTCGCGCGCGCTGACCACCGCGGCCAGCACGCCAAACGCCAGATAGAGCGCCCCGCCGCCGAAATCCCCCACCAGGTTCAGCGGCGGGATTGGCTTGTCCTCGGCGCCGATGGCGCTGAGCGCCCCGGTGATGGCGATATAGTTGATGTCGTGGCCGGCCGTCCTGGCCAGGGGCCCGGTCTGGCCCCAGCCGGTCATGCGCCCATAGACCAGCCGCGGGTTGCGCATCAGCGCCGGCTCTGGCCCCAGACCCAGCCGCTCCATGACCCCTGGACGATAGCCCTCGATGACCACGTCGGCCTTTTCCATCAGCGCCAGGCAGGCCTCGATGCTGGCGGGAACCTTGAGGTCCAGCGCCACCGAGCGGCGCCCCCGCGCGGTGACCCCGCGCACCCAGTCCTGGGGCAGGCCCTTGCGGTCGATCCGCACCACGTCGGCGCCCTGATCGGCGAACAGCTGGCCGCAGAACGGCGCCGGCCCGATGCCGGCGAACTCGATCACCTTCAGCCCGCTCAGCGGCCCCTGGCGCATGTCGGCTCCCCTTCTGTCACTCGTCGAGTGTTTGGCGGCTTCCGCCCCGGCGGCCAAGTGGCGAAACCGCCGGACGCCCGGTAAACTTGCGGCCGGGGCGCCGGAAGGGTGTAAGTCGGGGCTGGCAGAGGCTATCATTTGGCGTCTGATTCCCGCTCCCGGGCGGCGTTTGGCGTTCCTTTTCGTGGCGAGGGCTTCCAATCATGACCGCGAGCGTCCAGGCGCGGGTGGTGATCGTAGCGCGGGATGACGCCCTGGCGGGTCCGCTCTCCGAGGGCCTCGACCGGCTGGGCTGGCGCACGGTCACCGCGCGGGGGCCCTACGCCGCCCTGGCCGCGCTCAGCGACCTGCAGATCGAGGCCGCCATCGTCGATCTGCCCAGCATGGGCGAGGAAGGGCTGAGCCTGGCCCGGCGCCTGAAAACCGCCTGCGCGCCGCGCCGATTGCCGGTGATCGGGGTGGGTTCGCCCACCCCCGATCTTGAACGCCTGGAGTTTGATCTCACCCTGGCCGCCCCGCTGCATCCGGCCCAGGCGGCCCTGCGGCTGGAGTCCCTGGTGCGCAGCGCCGTGGCCGAGGAGGAGTTCGAGCTGCGGCTGGAGACCTTCGCAGACCGCGGCCGCCGCCTCGACCTGCCGGAGGTGGACGCCAGCCCGTTCAAGGTGCTGGCCATCGGCGAACCGGCGCCGCAGTTCCTGGCGCTGTCCAACACCCTGGCCCAGGCCGGAGCCGAGGTGGTGGGGGCGTTCACCGCCTACACCGCCTTCGACTATCTGCACGAGCGGCCCTTCGACGCCGTGGTGCTGTGGGGGGGCGACAACGCCAGCGAGGCCCTGTCCATCGCCGCCGGCATGCGGCGCAACACCCGCCTCTATCACACCCCGGCCCTGCTCTACCTGGGTCCGGACAGCCCGGTGACCATGTCGGAGGCCTACCATCGCGGCGTCTCCGACGTGGCCTCGCCGGACACCCCGGAGCTGGAGACCGCGCGCCGGGTGATCGAGCTGGGCCGCTGTTTCCGCCGCCAGGGCGCCATTCGCCGCGCCCTGGAACGGGCGCGGTCCACCGGGGTGAGGGACGCCGCCACCGGCCTGTTCACCCGCGACCTGTTCGCCGCCCACCTGAGTCGCCTGGCCCAGGCCTCGCGGGTGCGCAACCGGCCGCTGTCGGTGTGCGTGCTGCGGGTCTCCGACCGGCCTGAGGTGCTGCAGGCGCGGGCCGGCGGCTGGCTCGACCGGGCGATCCCGCAGATCGGCTCGATGATCGGCCGGCTGGTGCGGGTGGAAGACACCGCCGCGCGCCTGGCGCCCGAGGTGTTCGCCCTGGCGCTCCCCGCCACCTCCATGAGCGCGGCCCGGGCCGCCGGCGAGCGCATCGCCGCGGTGATCGGCTGCACCGCCTTCGAGGCCGGCGCGGGCGCTCAGCCCTTCGTGGTCGACTTCGACATCGGCGTCGCCCCGGTGGACGGCGCCACCAGCGCCGGCCGCGCCCTGGAAGACGCCGCCGCCCGCGCGCAAGCGCTCAGGGCGGGATAGGCGCGGGCCTGGAGCGTGTTGGGATCAGATTGATCCACGTCTCCGCTCCTCCCGGGACGGTGCTTCGGCGGAAAGTTAGCCATCCAGGGTCCTTCTCCCCTTGCCGGAGAAGGGACGCTTAGACTTGACCGGTTACATTGCGCTCGGCAACCTCCCGACCCGTGCCTTCATCTCCGTCCCCTCGGCCAAAGCCGCCTGTTGGCAGTCCGCCAGCCGGTCGACGAAGGCGGCGAAGGTGCGGCGCGCGCCGGCCACGGCCTGATCGCCAGCGTCCCCCCCGGCCGGGATCACCGCCAGCGCCTCAAGGAAGTCGCGCCAAAGCCGGCCGGTATCGGACCCGTGGCCCGCCAGGAACCGTCCGCCCCGTTGCCGGCTGACCCCCAGCGAGGCCTCCGCGAGGCGAATGAGCACGCGCCCGCCCAGGGTCGAACCCTCAAGCACATACAGCCCCCCCAACGCCGCCGCCGGCGAGGCGTAGGTGAAGGGGACCGGCGCGAAGCGGGGATGCCGGCGCGCCGTCGCCTGCAGATCCAGCCCCAGCAAAGGCGAGCGGCGGCGCGCCTGCAGCTCAAGGCCGAACAGCCGCGGCCCATGGACGCCGAGGGCGGCCTCGATGCCGGCGTGCAGCGCCCACAGGCGGTCCAGCAGATCGACGTAACTGTCCATCGTCGACAGCCGGTGGCGTGGATTGAACGCCGCCTCCGCCGCGTGGTGCAGATCCGCCGTCCCGGCCCGCAGCCGGTCGTGCAGGCCGACCCACGCCGTCGCCGCGCTCTCAGTCAAAGTTCGCGCCCCGCCGGCCGGCGCAAGGCCGCATGCAGGTGGCCCGTCTGATAGGGCTTGTTGACGACCAGGCTGTTGGCGAACTCCGGCGGTCGCTCGGTGTCCGGCGAGAAGCCGGTGGTCAGCACGAAGGGCGTCCCCCGCGCCCGCAGGTCGGAAGCCAGGTTCCAGATCGGTTCGCCGTCCACGTCTATATCGAGCAGCGCCAAATCGATCTCGCCCCCCGCGGCCGCCTTCGCCTCGTGCAGGGTGAAGAAGGGGCCGATCACGCTGGCGCCGGCGGAGCGTAGCCAGCCCGCCAGATCCTCCGCCACTAGCGCTGCATCCTCGACGACCAGCACCCGCAAGCCTTCCAGGTCGCTCTCCCGGGCGGATCGCGGCGCCGGCGGAGCCTGCGCCGCCGCGCTTCGCGGCGTCACCCGGGTGTCAGGGATTTCCAGGCGGCATTTCAGCCCATCGGTCTGGAAATCCAGTTTGACCGCCCCGCCCACCTCGCTGGCGAAAACCCGTTCCAGCAGCGTGCGGCCGAAGCCCCTTCGGGTCGGCGCCGGGATCTGCCGCTTGCAGGTCTCGTTCCAGGTCACCACCAGCCGCCGTTAAACGGGGAGATCTTCGAGGCCCCAGGATACTTGCAGCCGGCCATCGGCCTCGGCGAGACAGCCATGCTTGATGGCGTTGGTGACCAGTTCGTGCAGGGCCATGGAGAGCGCCAGCGCCGCCTTCGGCTCAAAGTCGAAATCCGCGCCCTCAACCACGATCTCGCAGCCGCCGGGAGTGTCGTGCGCGCGCAACTCGTCATCGACCATCGCCCGCAGCGAAGCCCCCTGCCAGCGGGCGCTGGTGAGCAGATTATGCGTCTTGGCCATCGCCTGCAGACGGCTCTCGATGGAGGTGACAAAACTGACCAAGTCTACGGCGCTGCGGCCGGAGATGCGCACCATCGACTGGATGGTGGCCAGCGAGTTCTTCACCCGGTGATCAAGTTCAGCCATCAGCAGATCCTGCTGAACGCGCGCCGTCTCCCGCTCACGGGCGAGCTGATCCACCCGCTGCAGGACGAATTCCATCAGCGCCACCCGGAATTGCTTCACGCTGTCGATTTCAACCTGGGTCCAGGGGCGCGACCGGCCCTCGACCGTCTCGGCCCAGATCTCGAAGGATTTCCGCGGCGTCAGCCGATCGCCCAGCGGCCCGCTCACCATCGGCTTGCTGGGATCGCCCGCCCATCGCACTTCCTGAATCTGTTCGGGCACGAACCACAGCACATAGTCCCGGGGTTTGCGCGAGATCGCCAGGGCCAGCACCCCGGCGATGCCGTCGCCGAGGTCGAGCCCGGACCATTCGGCCAACCGGTCGGTGGCGAACACACCCTCGGTCAGGGCGCCATCCAGCGCGCGTAACAACATCCCCATTGACTGCGGTGGGGGGGTCAGTCCTTCGGTCTTAAGAACGTCTTCGGTGATCACCGCCACGCCAGCCGCCGCGACCAGGTTGAGGAGATTGGGCTCTGGGCCCAGGAGACCCGCGGGCAGACCTTCGCGGTTGGCTTTGTTGATCAATTGGGTCTGGATATCCCGCGTCCTCAGCCGGGCGGTGGCGAAGTCGATCTCCAGCCGGTTCTGCAGCTGCAGCGACGCCAGCTGCGCGAACAGTTCGCAGGCCGCGCGTATCCTTGAATTGAGATGCCAAGGTTCCAGATGGTGGCAGGCGACCAGGCCCCAGAGCCGGCCGTCGATCACCACCGACAGCGACATGGAGGCCGCGACCCCCATGTTCATCAGATATTCGAGATGGATGGGCGAGACACTGCGCAGGCCGCAAAATGACAGATCCAGCGGCGCACCGGTGTTCGGATTGACCGCCGGCGACAGCGGCGCGGCCTGGTAGCGCACGTCCGGAATGTGCCGGATCCAGTTCGACAGGTAGAGCTTGCGCGCCTGCACCGGAATGTCGCTGGCGGGATAGTGCAGGTCGAGAAACGAATCCACCGCCGGCGACCTGAGCCTTTCGGCGATTATGTGCCCGCTGTCGTTGTCCTCGAACCGATAGAGCATGACCCGGTCGAACCCGGTGGCGGCTTGCACTTCTTCGACGATCGCCTGCGACAATTCTTCAAACGATGCCGCGCCTTCCAGACGTCGGATCATCCTCTGGACCAGTTCGATGCCTTCTGGCCCGGTGACCGGCGCCCGCGGCTCCAGTTCCAGCAGCAGCAGGCCGTCGCTCAGGTGCGCCGACGCATCGACGGTGACGCCATTCAGCTCGGCTTCGAACATCAGCGTCGGCTGCGGCGCGGACGTGGGGCGGATCGCCAGGCCGCCAAGCTTCTGCATCTCCAGGCTGCCCAGCCGCGCATCGAGAACGTTGCCGGTCAGGTCATTCGAGGCCGCGCCCAGCAAACGCTCGGTCGCGCCGCCCGCCATCACAACCTTCAGGGTTTGCGGATCGAGCGCCAGCAGCGCGCCGTGCGGCTGGATGCTGCCGGGGA
>CAXNKO010000123.1:0-6088 GCA_964202685.1 Caulobacterales bacterium | reverse complement strand
GAAGTTCTCCGCCACCGCGGCCAGCGCCAGGACCAGGAGATCGCGCACCTTGGGGAACCGGCGCAGCTCCGCCTCCTCGATAGCCAGGGAGCCGACGCTGATCGCGACGCCGAATGCCACGGTCACGGCGAGATAGGCCAGCAGGTAGTCGAAGGACAGAATGCCCAGCGCCCACATAGCCGGCATCAACACGTAGCCGGCCAGCTCGACGATCGGACCCACAACGTCAAAAATGAACACATAGCCCAGGCCCAGCACGCCAACCCGGCCATAGCGCGGGTTGAACAGCATCGCCCGGTGGGTGACGAAGGTCTCCAGGGCGCCCCGATGCCAGCGCGCCCGCTGCCGCGCCAGCCCCGCCAGTGTCTCCGGCGCTTCGGTCCAGCACACCGGTTCCGGAACGAAGGCGATCCGGTAGGGCAGCCGCCGTTCGCGGTGATAGCGGTGCAGGCGCACGATCAGCTCCATGTCCTCGCCGACCGTGCCAAGCGCGTAACCGCCGACCTCCATGAGTGTGGTGCGCCGGAACAGTCCGAAGGCGCCCGAGACGATGGTCAGCGCTCCGATCTTGCTCCAGGCCAGCCGCGCCAGCAGAAAGGCGCGCAGATACTCGATGGTCTGCAACAGCGCCCAGAAGTTCTTCGGGACCCCGATTTCCACCACATGGCCATCACGCACGACACAGCCATTGGCGATGCGGACAGTGCCGCCGGAGGCGACGACATTTTCGGGGTCATCGACAAACGGCTGCACGGCGCGAAACAAGGCGTCGGGCTCCAGTATGGAATCTGCGTCCATGGAGCAGACGATGGGCGCGCGAGCCAGGTTCAGGCCGGCGTTGAGGGCATCGGCCTTGCCGCCATTCTCCTTGTCGATGACGATCAGTCGGGGATGGGTCGCCGACGCATAGACCCCCCGCATCGGCCTGTGCGCGAGCACGTCGTCGAAATCGCGGTCGGTGGGCTGCAGGTCGAAGGCGCGGCTGAGGACTCCGAGCGTATCGTCCCTCGACCCATCATTGACCACGATGACCTCGAACTCAGGATAGTCGAGGGCGAGCAGGGAGCGGGTGCTGCTCTCGATGGTCATGGCCTCGTTATAGGCCGGCGCCAGCACCGCGATGGGCGGCGCATTGCCCCCCGTCCGTCGCCAGAGGGTCCGCACATGCAGCTCCGGCGGCTCCGAGGCCAGGGCGCGCTGGGCCACGAACAGCTGCAATAGGTAGATCAGGTTCTGGATCAGGCCCATGCCGATGGTCACCGCCGCGAAGCCGTGGGCGGCGGCCACCATCACGCCGGGCCATGCGGCGGCGTTCATGCGCGCCCCGTCTTCGTTTGCGTGGCGATTTTGTGCGCGTTGCGATTGAGCAGCTCACCCGCGTCCTTCAATGCGCCTTCGCCAAATTCTTCGAGCCGGCGCAGGGCCTCCTCGGCGCGGAATCGCACCCACCAGGCCGGATCATCCATCAGGGGCTGCAGGCACAGCGCGTGGCGCCATGCGCCAAGCCGCCCGATCGCTTCGCAGGCGCGCAGACGAACACGCCAATCAGCGTCTGTGGTTGCATAGGCAAGGCCGTCGGCGGCCTCAACCAGGCCAAGATCGCCCAGCGCCCTGGCTGCGGCGGCGCGCACCTCCATGTCGGGATCCAGAAGAGCGGCCTGCAGCGTCGCCAGGGCTTCGGGCTCGCCGGTCTCGCCGATCGCGCGCGCCAGCAGCGCGCGGGCTTAACCGGTCTGGGGACTGAAAAGCGCGCTCAGGGCCTCGGATAGGTTTGCCCGCGCCCGTTCGGCGATAACCTCGTACACCACATGGGACTTGCCCGCGCCCGGCCGCTCGATAAGCCGCAACAGGTCGAGGATGTCCGGCGCAGCGCCGAGATCGGTCAACGTCCGAAGGGCGGTCACCCAGATCCGCATCTCCCTTGACCGCAGCACCCGCCGTAGAACGGCGATGGTCTCGGGATCCGCAAACAGCCGCAGAGCCTCTACGGCGGCCAGGCGGGCGCGAAGGTGGCCGCGTCTAGCTTGGCGGCGCAGGCGCTTGTCCAGGCCGATGTCGCGGAAGTAGGCCACAAGCCGCTCCTGGGCCGGACCCTGCATCAGCAGCGCAGCGTCCAGGCCGGCCTCGACGAGCATCCGGCGTTCGGATGGCCTGAATCGAGCGAGCTTGGGCCGATCACCGCCGCCCATGGCGTAGCGCACCAGTTCCTGCGACATCCGCGCCCGCAGGGCCAGATGCAACTTTTCTAGGTGGGCCCTCTGAAGCCGGGCCGCGACAAGCGCCGCCAGCGCGCCCATCGCCAGGACGGACAGGCCAAGCGCCGAGAGCCATATGACCGTCAGGAATTCGCTCATGTCAGAAGGACCTGGACAGACCGAGTGAAACCTCGGTCCGGTCGAAGGCCCTGCGGTCCTCTCGCAGAAGGTCGGCGCGCAGACGCAGGTCCGGCGACACCGCGGTCGAGAGCCCCAGCGAGATTGCCCGGACATCGACCGTGACGCCCTCGGAGGACTCCGGCGCGTCGGTCCACCCGAGCGACAGAGTCGAGCGCTCGCCTGCGCGCAGCGTCGCACCGAGGCCGTAGCCCGTGCGGACGTGGCCGGTCTCGTCCCGAACCACCACGCCATGGGCGCTGACCCGCAACGCCGCCCCAAGCCTGTGGCCGACGCGGAGTTTGAACTTGTCGACCGGGCCGGCGTCGTAGCGCGCGAAGGTCGCCGCGGCATCGACCGTCCAGTCGCGGTCCTCCGGCGTGCCAACCTCGAGGCGCAGGGAAGCCTGCGGCTTGAAGACGTGTCGTGTCGCCGCCCCCGCAGCGACGCCCCAGATCAGGCCGCCCCCGCCCTGGACGAAGCGCGCTTCTCCGTACAGGTCGCTGAGGTCGAAACGCCGGGCCCACTCCAGACCCGCGCCAAGCGTGCGCGAGCCCCCGCGGCGAGAGACCGAAATCGCCGCCTCACGCCAGGCGGGCAGGTCCTGCGTGAGTGAACTGTGGGCGCCGGAAACATCCATGCGCCATTCGAAGGCGCGGCCGCGCGGCGCGTCCAGGGCGGCCCGAAGCTCGCGAACTTCCGGATCATTGGCGCGGGCCGCGCCCACACGCTCAAGCCAGGCCCGCGCGCCATCACCGTCGCCGGCGCGATGGGCAAGCCGGGCGAGGCCCAGCTTGGCGTCATCATAGGCGGGGGCGATCTCAAGGGTGTTCAGAAACGCCGCCCGGGCGCCGGCCGTTTCACCGCTCGCCGAGAGCACAATACCCAGCTGCACCCAGGCGTCGGCGTTGCGCGGATCGGCCCGCAGGACCGCTTCCAGGGCCCGTCGCGCGGCCGGGAAATCGCCCGCCATGCGCGCGCGCCGCGCCACGGCCAGGCAGCCCGCCACTTCGATAGGGGCGGCGCACTCGACGACGAGCGGCGGGAGTTCGGGAAGCATGCTCGGCATACACAGTAAAATGTGCCGGGACCATGCCCGCGGGTATCTGAACGGAGTGTCAATTCCGGCCTGGAATCCTGCCAAATTCCGTCCGGCGCCGCGGCCCCTACATCGCCATGCAGGGCGCGATTTCCACCGAGCCGCCGGACGCCAGGTGCGGGCATGCCTTCGCCATCTGTTGCGCCGCCTCAAGGCTCGGCGCATCGATCAGGCTGTAGCCGCTGGCCGGGTTTGAGCCACCGTCGTCCGCCACGGAGCCGTTCGACTTCACCGTGCTCGACTTGCCGACCGGCGCGCCGCCGTCGATGACCGCGGCCCCCATCGAGGCGAACCAGGCGCCCCAGGCGGCCATCACCTTCTGGCCATCCTCAGGATTCGAGGGCGGACCGCCGCCGTGATAGACGAACAGATACTTGGCCATAGGGTGCTCCTTTACGTGGTTGGGAAATCCCCCTCGCTCAGGATAACGCCAATCCCGCCAGTCGTCCCGCCTCGCGCCAGTCCTCGAGGATCTGGATGAATTTCGCCGGCCCGCCGCCATAGTTGGCGTCACGGGGGTTGGTGCGGACCTGACCCTCGTTGTTGTAGTAGCCCGGCGTACATTCTTCATAGAACCGCTTGCGCATGATCGCGGCGCTCTCACAGTGGGCGACCCATTCGTCCTCGGCGTCGGGATAGACGTCGACCACGCTGGCGCCGCGGGCGCGGGCCTCGCCGACGATATAGGCCATGTGGCGGGCGAGCTCGCGCAGCATGTGGGTGATGTTCGACGTCACCCCCGTCTGCCGGCGGCCGAACACGAACATATTGGGAAAGCCGCTGGACTGCATGCCGTGCAGGGTCCGGGTGCCGTCCTGATACTTCTCCTCGAGGGATAGGCCGCCGCGGCCATAGACCTCCGGACCATCCTTGCGCTGGGCGGCATAGTCGAAGCCGGTGGCCCAGATCACGCAGTCGAGCTCGTATTCCCGCCCCCCCACCACCACGCCCTTTTCGGTCATGGCCTCGATGCCCTTCCCGGCGGTGTCCACCAGGGAGACGTTGCCCCGGTTGAAGCTCTGCAGAAACTCGTCGTGGAAACAGGGCCGCTTGCAGAAATAGGCGTAGTAGGGTTTCAGCGCCTCGGCCGGGGCGCGGTCCTGCACCACCTCGTCGATCCGGCCGCGGATCGACTCCATCTGTTGGATATCGGCCAGTTCGGCGTATTTGTAGGCCTCGGCCGCCGGGCGGCCCTCGGCCCGCAGTCGGCGCTGGATCAGCAGCACCCGCTGGATGACGTCGGTCCAGCCGTCGCCGACCAGGTCCTCGGTCTCCTCGATGCCGGAGATGGAGACCAGGTTGTTGAAGTTCTCCATCCGCCGCCGCTGCCAGCCGGGCTGCAGGGTCTTGAACCAGTCGACGTCCGTCGGCCGGTTGGCGCGCACGCCTACCGTGGAGGGGGTGCGCTGGAAGACGTAGAGGTGCTGGGCGCCCTCGGCCAGGTGCGGCGTCGCCTGCACCGCCGTCGCCCCGGTGCCGACGATGCCCACCCGCTTGTCGGTCAGATTGACCAGGCCGCCGCGGCCGTCACCGCCGGTGTAGGCATAGTCCCAGCGGCTGGTGTGGAAGCTGTGGCCCTTGAAGCTGGTCAGGCCGGGGATATTCGGCAGCTTGGGCCGATCGAGGGTGCCGTTGGTGATCACCACGAAGCGGGCGGCGATCTCGTCGCCGCGGTCGGTGCGCACGATCCAGCGGCCCCGGGCCTCGTCCCAGCGCATCTCAGTGGTGTTGGTCTGGAACAGAGCCCCCTTGTAGAGGTCGTACTTCTTCCCGATCGCCTGGGCGTGGGCGAAGATTTCCGGCGCCTTGGCGTATTTCTCCGTCGGCGTCTCCCCGGTTTCCTCCAACATCGGCAGATAGATGTAGCTCTCGATGTCGCAGGCCGCGCCGGGGTAGCGGTTCCAGTACCAGGTGCCGCCGAAGTCGCCGGCCCGGTCGATAATGCGGATGTCGTAGATGCCGGCCTCGCGCAGCCGCGCCGCCGCCAGTAGGCCGCCGAAACCGCCCCCCACCACCAGGGCCTCGGCCTCGCAAACCACCGCATCGCGGCTGAAGCTGGCGTCGGCGTAGGGATCGTCGAGCAACTGCTCGAACTCGCCATGCAGGTCGCGGTACTGGGCGACGCCATCGGCGCGCAGGCGCTTGTCGCGCTCCGCCAGGTAGCGGGCCTTGATGGCGGCGACGTCGAGCTCGGGCTCGCGGGTCTCGGTGGCGGCGTCGTCCAGGGGCGCGGTCATCGGCGGGGCTTCCTCAAGTCCTGTTTCTCAAGTCCTGTTTGCACGCACCATAACCGCCGAGTCCGGGGAGACTACAGCGGTTTTCTCAGCGGCTGCGCCAGAAGGTCGATCAGTTCCGCGTTGAAGCCGGGCGCGTTCTCGAACATCGACCAGTGGCCGGCGTCGTGGACGGCCCGCATCTCACAGCCGGGATCGAAGCGTTTAAGCACGGCCTGGTGCAGGGGCAGATCCGGGTGCGGGCGATCATGCACCCCCCAGATGGCGTCGAGCTGAGCCGTCACCCGGGGCAGGATATGCAGCAGACCGTCGGGCAGCACGATGTGGTGCACCTGGCTGCGGGCCCGGCGCGGATTGGTCGCCTGCAGGTGCAGGGCCAGCTC
>CAXNKO010000122.1:0-6136 GCA_964202685.1 Caulobacterales bacterium | reverse complement strand
CTTCCTTTGAGGGCTCGCCAGGCGGGCCGATCCGCGCGATCCTAGACGTCCGATGGCATCCGAACGGATCCTGGCGTCCGAGGGGCCGGCCCCCGCGTTCAGCCTCGTTAGGCCGGGCCAGGCCCAGGCGCAAGTCGGGGTCGACCTGGCCCAGGCTGGCGCGCGCCTGCCCCGGCTGCGCCTGCGCACCCTGATCACCCTGCGCTGGCGGGTGCTGGGCGTGGAGCTGATCGCCCTGGGGATCGCGGCGGCGGTCCTCGGCCTGCAGGCGCCCTACTTCGCCTGTCTGGGGGTCATCGCCGCCGCCGCCTGGATCAACCTGCTGACCAGCGTCACCAGTCCGGGCCATCGGTACTGTTCGGCGATCGAGGCCATGGCCCAGCTCGCCTTCGACATCGCTCATATCTCGATCTTGATGTTCCTCACCGGCGGTTCGGCCAACCCGTTCAGCCTGCTGATGATCGCCCCGATCACCCTGGCGGCCACCTCGCTGCCGCGATGGCCGCTGCTGCTGCTGGGCGCGCTGGGGGTGGCGGCGTCGCTGCTGCTGGCGGTCTTCGCCTGGGCCCCGGCCGGCGGGCATGGCCTGGCCCAGGCCGCGCCGCTGGCGTTCCGCCTGGGGTCGTCCGCGGCCAATATCGCCGGCATCGCGCTGATCGCCGGCTATGTCCGCCAGGTGGCGATGGAATCGGCGCGGATGGGGCTGGCGCTGGCCGTCACCCAGGCGGTGCTGGCCCGGGAGCAGAAGCTGTCGGCCCTGGGCGCCCTGGCCGCCGCGGCGGCCCACGAACTCGGCACGCCACTGGCCACCATCTCCATCGTCGCCAAGGAACTGTCCCGCGACGCCGCCACCCCGGGGCTGAAGGACGACGCCGAACTGCTGATCGCCCAGTCCCAGCGTTGCCGCGAGATCCTCAAGCGCCTCACCGACAGCCCCGAGGCCGCCGACCAAGTGCATGAGCGCATGAGCCTGCTGCAGCTGCTGCATGAGGTGATCGAGCCCCAGGCCGGCGCCAAGGACGTGCGGGTGGAGGCCATCGTGGTCGGCGCGGCCGGGGTCAAGGCGCCCGACATCCGGCGGATGCCGGAAATCCTGCACGCCCTCACCACCTTCGTGGAGAACGCCATCGACTTCGCCGCCTCCGAGGTGCTGGTCACCGCCCGCTTCGACGCCGGCCTGGTCTCGATGGAGGTGCGCGACGACGGACCCGGCTTCGCGCCGGAAATCCTCGCCCGGCTGGGGGAGCCCTATCTCACCAGCCGTCCGGCCGCCGAGGGCTCGCGCACCGGCCATGTGGGCATGGGCCTGGGCTACTTCATCGCCAAGACCCTGCTGGAGCGGACCGGCGGCGTGGTCACGGCGCAGAACGGCCGGCCCCGCGGCGCCATCGTCTCGACCCGCTGGGCGCGGGCGAAAATCGAGGTTCTGACCGGTTGAGGCCCGCCAGCCCTTGCGGCTCGCGGCGAAACAGCGACATAATGCCGCAGAAGTCGCGCTGCGGGGGCAGAGCACGGACGCCGCAATGACCGATCTGTCCACCGAGATCGCCGCCCTCCCTGACCGCTCCCTCTTGGTGCTCGACGATGACGCGCCGCTGCGGACGCGCCTCGGCCGGGCCCTGGAGCAGCGGGGTTTCGAAGTCACCCTGGTGAGCAGCGTCGCCGAGGCCCTGGCGGCGGTGAAGGCCCATCCCCCCGCGTTCGCGGTCCTGGACATGCGCCTGGACGACGGGTCCGGGCTGACGGTGGTCGAGGCCCTGCGCGGCCTGCGGGCCGACGCCAGGATCATCATGCTCACCGGCTACGGCAACATCGCCACCGCGGTGGCGGCGGTGAAGGCCGGCGCGGTGGACTATCTCGCCAAGCCCGCCGACGCCGACGACGTGGCCCGCGCCTTGCTGGCCCGGGGCGACGCCAGCCCCGCCCCGCCGGAGAACCCCATGAGCGCCGACCGGGTGCGTTGGGAGCATATCCAGCGCATCTACGAACTCTGCGGCCACAATGTCTCCGAGACCGCCCGGCGGCTGAACATGCACCGCCGCACACTGCAGCGCATCCTGGCCAAGCGGGCCCCGCGGTAGGGCGCGCCTATTCCAGCAGCACCGCGGCCACCCCCGCCGCGCGCAGGGCCGCCAGCCGGCCGAACGCCAGGGTCAGCGCCTTGCGCCGCGCCCCTGCCAGCGGCGCGCGGGGCGCCTCGCGCAACACGGCGCCGCCGAAGCCGTCGGCCACGATCAGCCCCGGCTGCTCCGGCAGCCGGTCGCGGGGGAACTCCGGGGTGACCGCGAAGGCGAAGGCGTCGCAGAAGGCCAGGTACTCGCCCCACTTGCGGTCGGCGCGGAAGTCCTCCAGCCCCGACTTGACCTCGACGATGAGGATCTCGCCGCGGCGGCCCAGGGCCATCAGGTCGGCGCGGCGGCCGTTGGGCAGCGTCACCTCCGCCAGCGGCGCATAGCCCAGCGCCACCAGCAGCCGCGCGGCCCCGCGGGTGACGGTGCTGGTGGTTTCGGGGCGCGAGGCGGCGACGTCCATCCGGCCACTCTGTTCAGCCTTCGTTCCAAAGGCAAGGGCTGGATCAGGCCCCGCCCACCAAGGCCAGCTTGCGGCCCCGGGCGCGGAAGTTGATTTCCCGCAGGTCGCGCACCCCCTCGTCGGCGATATCGTCGCCCACCATGCGCTCGCCCTCGGCCCGCAGTTCGTCCAGATCCACATAGACGGCGTAGAAGGCCCGGGTGCGGTCGGTGATGATCCCGGCGTTCAGCAGCGTCTTCACCAGCACCCGGAAGATGTCGGTCTGCTCGGACATCTTCTCGCGGCGCTTCTCGTCGGTGAGGATCTGCGCCACCTCGGCGATGACGATGTCCGGGTCGAGGCCGAACGCCTCGTAGAGCGCCCGCTGCTGGGTGGGCGCCACCAGGTTGAACAGCAGCACCTGGAAGCAGTGGGCGGCCCAGTCCTCCACCACCGCATGCTCCTCGGCCGACAGCCGCGGAATGGTGCGGTCGGCCCAGATCTTGCCGAACTTGTGGTGGAAGGCCTCGTCGGTCATCACCAGCTGCATCAGCCGCTTGGCCAGCGGGTCGCGGCAATGGGTGTAGAAGGTGGCGAAGGCGCCCATGGCCAACCCCTCCACCAGCATCTGCATGCCGACGATCTTCTTATAGACCTCCGGCGCGCCGATGATCTCGGTCAGCAGATCCTGCAGGGTCTGGCCGCAGGCGATGGGCCGGCCCCAGCGGGTGCGGATATATTTGGCGAAGGCGGTGACGTGGCGGGCCTCCTCGCGGGTCTGGTTGGCGGCGTATTCCTGCGCCCCCTGGTCCTTGAGGATGTGGCAGAGCGACGCCGACAGGTTCAGCGCCCCCTGCTCGCCGTGCAGGATCGAGGAGAAGCTCCACAGCACCGACTGGTTGGCGAACCGCACCCGGGTCTTCCAGTCGGAAAGATGGTCCGACACATAGTTGGTCCCTAGCCCGACAATGAACTCCTCCGGCATCAGCATCTCGTTCTCCATGTCGAACGGGACGTCGTAGTCGATGTAGCGGGGGTCGAGCGGATCCCAGAAGTGGTCGTGAGTCAGCGCGATGATGCGGTCGAAGGCGTCGGTGCGGCTGTTGTAGCGGTCCAGGTCCAGCAGGGCGGCGAAGTCGTCGGGCGCCACCGCGTCATAGGCGCTGTCCTTGGTGATATCGCCGCCGGCCATCTGCAAACTCCTTCGCTTGGAGGCCAGGATCGTCCAAGTCGCCGGCGGCGTCAACAAACTTGACGCATGCGTCATTTTCAATCGCGCGCGGCGCGCCGTTGCATTCTGCGCCCCGATCCGCTGATCTCCCGCGGCCTTGCCTGCGGAGCTGCGCCATGGACCTGATACTCGTCGACGACCCCGCCCCCGGGGTGCGCCGGATCACCCTCAACCGGCCAGACAAGCTCAACGCCTTCACCTTCGACATGTACCAGCAGCTGCTCGCCGCCCTGGAGGCCCTGCGCTACGACCTGGACATCCGCGCGGTGATCCTCACCGGCGCCGGCCGCGGCTTCTGTTCCGGCCATGACATGACCGAGGCGGTGGGCGTCCCCGCCTGGGTTCGCCCCGGCGTCGGCCCGGCCCAGTTCACCAAGACCATGCTGGCCGAGCTGGCCCGCATCCCGGTGCTGATGAAAACCCTGCCGCAGCCGGTGATCTGTGCGGTGAACGGCGCCTGCGGCGGCATCGGCTACGCCTTCGCGCTGGCCGCCGACCTCTGCCTGGCCGGCGCCAGCGCCAAGTTCATCAACCTGATCCACAACGCCGCCACCGGCTGCGAGGGCGGCCTGTCGTGGATGCTGCCCCGGGCCATCGGAACCCAGCGCGCCGCCGAGCTGCTGCTCACCGCCCGGCCGGTGCTGGCCGACGAGGCCGCGCGGATCGGCCTTTGCCTGCGCGCCGTCCCCGACGATCAGCTGATGGCCGAGGCCCTGGCGCTGGCCGAACAGATCAAGCTCAACGTCCCCATTGGCGTGTGGCTGACCAAACAGTCCCTGTGGCTCAACCAGGGCGTGGGCTCCCTGGAACAGGCCATCGAGGTGGAGCACCGCGCCGTCTACATCTCCCAGTCCACCGCCGACGCGGCGGAAAAGCTGGCCGCGGTCGCCGCAAAACGGCCGCCGGACTTCCACAACCAGTAGCTGGCGGGCGCGCGTTCGCGCCTGTATCGTCGTCGCAACAAACAACACCTTCGGAGGACCCCCATGAGCACGGATGCATTCGCGATCGAGGTCGCCCAGTACGGAAAGATCCCGGCTCATGTGCCGCCGGAACTGGTGGTGGACTTCAAATACGACGACGATCCGCGCTTCGCCGAGGACCCGCAGAAGTCCATCACCCGCCTCTTCAAGGGCCCCCGCGTCGTCTATACGCCCGACCCGACCTGGGACGGCCGTGGCGGCTGGCGGGTGCATCGCTACGAAGACGTCCGCGCGGTGTTCCAGGACGGCGCCACCTTCTCCTCGAAGAACTGCGCCAATTTCCAGACCTTCGTCGGCGCCTCCTGGGACATGATCCCCCTGGAGCTGGACGGAGAACGTCACCAGCACTACCGCATGCTGCTCAACCCCCTGTTCGCCCCCTCCAAGATCAACGCCATGGAGGCCGGCGTGCGCGAACTGGCCGTCAATCTGATCGAGAGCTTCCGCGCCAAGGGCCGCTGCGAGTTCATGGAGGACTTCTCCCGGCCCTATCCGATCTCCATCTTCCTCAAGCTGATGGACCTGCCGCTGGAAATGCGGACCACCTTCCTGGCCTGGGAATACCAGGTGCTGCACGCCAAGGACATGGAGGTGCGCAAGGACGGCCTGAACAAGATCATCGCCTATCTGCAGAGCGTCATCGACGAACGCCGCAAAAACCCTGGCGACGACCTGGTGGGCTTCGCCATCAAGTCGAAGATCAACGGCGAGCCAATCCCTGACGACGACGTCATGGGGGTGGTGTTCATGCTCTACATCGGCGGTCTGGACACCGTGGTGGCCACACTCGGCTTCATGTTCCGCTACCTGGCCTCAAACCCCGATGTGCAGCGCGACCTGCGCGAAAACCCCGCCAAACTGCCCGAAGCCATCGACGAGATGCTGCGGGTGTTCGCCTCCGTAAACGGCAGCCGCCTGATCACCCGCGACATTGAATTCGCCGGGGTGCAGATGAAGAAGGGCGACCGCATCTATGTGGCCACCGTCGCCGCCAACCGCGACGGTGAGGAGTTCGACAACCCCGACACCATCGACCTCACCCGCCAGGCCAACCGCCACCTGACCTTCGCCGCCGGCCCCCACCGCTGCATCGGCTCCCACCTGGCGCGGCGCGAACTGAAGATCGCCATCGAGGAATGGTTGGCCCGCATCCCCGAATTCACCATCGAACCTGGCGCGGTGATGCCGGCCCACGCCGGCGGCGTCTGGGGCATCGAGAACCTGCCGCTGGTATGGAAGGTCTAGGCGGCGGGGGTTGCGGCTGACTGTGCAGCGGCGTGGAAGAAGGACCCCCTTAGCGGGTTGATCGGCGCCCAAGAGGGACCCCTCATTCCGATGGTTTAGGCACGGCGGCTTGGGTTCAGCCAGGCGGTCGAGATCGGGATGTTGGTGGTGGAGACAGTGGTTCGGA
>CAXNKO010000121.1:0-6199 GCA_964202685.1 Caulobacterales bacterium | reverse complement strand
CGCCTTCGCCATCGTCACCGCCCGTGGGGATGTCTATTCGGGGCTCTGGTACATGGTGGGCTTCTGCACCCTCACCACCATCGTCGGCCTGATGCTGGCGCCGGAGACCCGGGGCCGGCCGATCAGCTGACCGGCGCGGCCTGGACCTCTGGCTCCACGAAGCCGGGCCAATTGTTCATATAGCCGATGAAGGTGTCGGACAGCCCCTCGCCGCGCAGGTGGGCGCGGCTGGCCGGCAGGGCGATGGGCTGGAAGTCCGGGTCCCGGGCGCGGCGGGGGAAGTCGTGATGCAGGACCGCGGCGCGGCCGATCAGCACGAAGTCGGCGCCGGCCTCCAGGGCCGCGGCGGCCTTGGCCGGGGTGGTGATCTTGCCCGCCACCCCCAGCCGCACATCCCCCCTCGGCAGCTCGGCGAAATAGGACCTCAGGCTCGGGCCCTTGAACGCCTCCTCCAGCGGCTGCTTGGCGTAGTCCCACAGCGACATGTCCAGATAGTCGAGCCCGCCGGAGCGCAGCACCTCGCCGGCCAGGTCGCGCATCTCGGCCAGGCCCAGATCATAGCGTTCCGGCGACATGCGCAGGCCGAGCTGGAACTGCGGCCCGCAAGCTTCGCGGATGCCCCGGAGAATCTCCAACAACAGCCGCGCGCGGTTTTCCAGCGCGCCGCCATAGAGGTCGTCGCGGCGGTTGACCGTGGCGGAGAGGAACTGGGCGACCACATAGCCGTGGGCGCCATGGATCTCCACCCCCTCGAAGCCGGCCCGTTCGACGCGCACCGCCGCGGCGATAAAGTCGTCCCGCAAGGCCTCCACCTCGCCGGTGGTCAGGGCGCGAGCGCCTGACTCGGCGTCGTCGGAGGCGCCCACCGGCTGGCCGACCAGGTCCTTCGGAGAGCGGTTGCCTGCATGGTGCAGCTGCACCGACGAGACGCTGCCCTCGGCCCGGATCGCGGCGGCCAGCCGCGTCAGCCCCTCCAGGTGGTCGTCGGAAAAGTTGCCCAGCTGGCCCTCGAACCCCTTGCCCACCGCCTGCACGTGGGCCGCGCAGGTCATGGTGTGGCCGAAGCCGCCCGTGGCGCGCAGGGTCAGCCAGCGGAACTCGTCCTGCGACAGCCGCCCGTCGGGATGGCTCTGCATGTTGGTGAGCGGGGCCAGCATGAAGCGGTTCTTCATGGCCGGGCCGCGGGTGAAGCTCAGGGGCTCGAACAGGGTCTGATGGCGCATCGGCGCCTTCTAGCGGCGCAGTGGGGGCGGGGGCAACCCGGACTATGGGGCCGGCGCCGCGCCACCGGCCGCCACTTCGATCGCGGCGCGCACCTCGGCATAGGGGGTCGCGAACATCCGTTCGTACAGCAGCGCGCCTGCGTGCGGTCGCTGCGCCACCCGGCCCGGGTCGAGGCGCTGATAGCCAAAGCCCCGCGCGGCGAAGGTCAGCAACATCGCCGGCCACAGCCCCAGCCAGCTGCGCCATTGGGTGGGGAAAAAGCGCACGGCGGTGGCGAAGCGGACCCATTCGGCCGCCGAAAGCGGCAGGCGGGTGACCGGCCCGTTCTCGACGATGGGCGCGCAGGCGCGGAACAGCCGCCAGGGCAGGCCACGGCCGTGGTAGAGGCTGAACTGGTCGATGGGCGGGTCGCCAAGCTCCGGCGCCAGCAGGGTGGCCAGGAAGGCGCAGGCGTCATGGTCGGCGTGGCCGCCCTCCCAGGCGGGCACGATGATTCGCTCCACCGGCCCAATCCGTCTTAGGGTGTCGCGGACACCGTCGGCGGCGTCGGCCAGACGCTCATGGACGGCGCCGTCATTGGCCCCGCGTCCCGCGCCCACATGAAGCGCGCGGCCGGGATCGATTCCGGCGGCCCGCAGCATCGCCCGGGTCTCGGCGGCCCGGATTCGCGCCGCCCGCGGGTCGGCGTAATCGACCACATAGAGGAACCACTGGTCCCGCCCCTCGGCGACGCCACGGCGAATCAGCGGCCAGGCTCCGTATTCATCGTCGAAGTGCGCCAGGAGGTAGACGACGGCCATATCAGTACGGATCGAAGTCGAGAAAATTGATCACCGCCCGGTCGGGGTGGAGGTGCGCCGGCGCCCCGTCGCCGAGCGCGCGCCAGATCAGATTCAGCGGCGAGGCCCTGAAGCGTTCCGGCAGGGGGACGAATCCAAGGCTGGCGAGGTCGATTCGGGGTTCCAGCCCCAGGAACAACGCCGGGCCGAGCGGCCGTCCGCGCCCCGGCGCCAGATCGTCCTCGGTTTCCAGGAAGGCCGCGCAGCGGACCATCGGCAAATGGGTGGGCGCCCAGACGCCGGTCAGCGCGCCGCTATGGCCAACCCGATAGCGGGTGGCGGGATTGGCGAGCCGCCAGCCGATCAACGCCGGCGACCAGTCGGCCTGGTACTGCACGGCCGCGGCCGTGAACCGGCGCGGCGCCCGCGGCAGGATTCCGGCCCGCAGCGACCCCACGTGCTGAAACGCCAGGCGGCGCAGGAATCCCGGCGTGGAGTTGCCGTTGGCCACCCCGATGACGAAACCGTAGCCGCCGCTGCGGCCTTGCTCATAGGTCGCCTGGGCGAGGCGGGTGAACAGGCCCTTGCCCTGAAAGTCAGGATGGGTGGCCGTGTTCATCGACAACAGGCCGTGGACCCGTTGGCCGTCCACATGCGCCCACAGCGGGCAGGTCACATAATGGGCGGCCAGAGTCTCGCCGGCCCAGGCGTCCGCGCCAACGACCGCGCCGGCCGGATTGTCCCTGTAGCGCCAGGCCACCGATTGCGCCGTGAATTTCGGCGCCGCGCCAAACACCTTGCTCAGGAGCTGCGCATAGGCGGCGAGCTGCTCTGGCGCGGTCCCCGCCGGCCTGATCTCGAGACCGTCAGCCGTCATGGGGCGACCTGACCACGAAACGCCGCGTCCGCCAAGGCGGGCCGTTTTGCGCTTTCCGCGGCGTCGCTGCGCGCCTAACCAATTCCCGCGGGACGGCGCAATTTTGGGGGACCGATGAGCAAGCCCGGCGCAACGCCCTTGGCGGCGAAGCTCTACCGGCTGGTGCTGTGCGTTGGCGTGGTGGCGCTGCTCGCCGTCAATCTTCCGGGACACCTCTCCTACGACTCGGTCGCCCAGCTGCACGAGGGCCGCCTCGGGGTGCGCGAGACCTGGGGACCGGTCATGTACGCTTGGCTGCTGGGCCGCGCCGATTCGGTCGTGCCGGGGGCGTCATTGTACGTGGTCGCCAGCGCTTTGGTGCTGCTGGGCGCGTTCCTGGGGCTGAGGACGCTGCGGCCCCGCACCTCCTGGCTGGCGGTGGCCGCGGCCGCCGCGGTGATGGCGACGCCGCAGCTGCTGATCTATCAGGCCATTGTCTGGAAGGATGTCCTGTTCGCCAATCTCGCCCTGGCGGCCTTCGTCTGCCTTGCCCATGCCGCACGGCGGTGGGGGGATTGGGGGTTTCGCCTCGGCGCCCTGGCGGCGGCGATGCTGTGCGTCGCCCTGGGCGCGCTGGTGCGCCAGAACGGCGCCATCGTGCTCCCCTTCGCCGCCGTGGCGATCGCCTGGACCGCGCGCCGCGATGGGTGGCTCAAGAGCCTGTCCTGGGGCGGCGGCTGGCTGGTCGCGACCGCCCTGGTGATGCAGCTTCTGGCGGCGGCGGTGGCGCTGCCGGGTCAGGACGCTGATCCGGCGATCAACCGCGGGGTGCGCATCGTCGCGCACTACGACATCATCGGCGCGGTGGCGCATCGACCCGGGTTGCCGCTGGCGCGGCTCCACGCCGCCGACCCCAAAGTCGAGGCGGCGGTTCGCCGCGCCGCCCGTATGTCCTATTCCGCCGAGCGCGTGGACAGCCTCGACCGGACCCCGGAGCTGTCCGCCATCTGGCTTGTGCCGGACGCCGAGATCATGGGTCAGTGGCGGGACATCGTCCACCACCAGCCGGGCGCCTATGCCGCGCACCGCCTGGACGTATTCCGCTGGCTGGTGGCGGCGCCGGTGATCGACCGCTGCCTGCCGGTGCATGTGGGGGTGGGCGGTGCGCCGGATCAGGTCGCCGACCTTGGCGTCGCCGCGGTCATCGAGCCCCAGGACCGCCAGCTGTCCGGCTATGCCGCCAGACTCTACCCCACGCCGGTCTATTCGCATGTGAGCTACATCCTGATCTGCCTCGCCGTGCTGGCGGCGATGCTGTTGCGGCGTCAGCCGGCGGACTGGATGATGGCGGCGCTGATGGCCTCGGCGCTTGCCTTCGCCGCCAGCTTCCTGGTGATCTCGATCGCCTGCGACTACCGCTACCTGTATTTCCTGGACCTCGCCGCCATGGCCGGCGCGCTCTACGTGGCGCTTGATCCCCCGGGCTGGCCGCGGCGGCGCCAGGCCGCGCAATCGCCGGGACAGGGCCTATAGCGCGGCGGGCGTCTCGGCGAAGCGCCGTTCCCAGGCCGCGGCCACGTCCAGGCGCGGTCCTCGCGCGGTGATGAACCGGTAGAACGACAGCTGGCGGCCGAAGCCCAGGCTGCGAATCTCCACCGTCTTGAACAGAGCCCCGATCAGCGCCTCCACCTCCCAGGCGGTGTTGACGTGCTCGTGGCGCATCAGCAGGCCGTAGTCGAGGCCGTAGCGCAGCCGGAATTCCAGCCCGGTGGTGAACATCCAGCCGAGCCGCCAGAGCAGGCCGCCCTCGCTGGGGATCGCCGCGCGCAGCACCCCGTCAGCGTCCAGCAGCCGTGCGGCCCGCGCCAGCACGAACGGCAGGTCGCAGATGTGTTCAAGGGTCGCGACGCTGGTGATGCGCGGATAGGGCTCCGCCAGCGGCGCCTCGCGGATGTCGCCATAGACCCGGCGCACCCGCGGCCGCAGCGGGGAGGTCTCGAACAGCGCCGCGAAGGGTTCGACAATGTCATAGGTCTCGGTGCGCGGTTCGAACGGCAGCTGGTTCAGGGTGCCCGCGCCCAGTTCGAGGGTCGCGTGCGGCGGTCCGGTCCGCACGTCGGCGGCGACCTGGCGGTGCAGCCAGCGCTCCAGGCGTTGCGACAGGGACGCCGCCAAGGTCACCCCGCTGCGGTTCTGCAGGTATTGCCGCTCATAGATTCGCGCCAGCGCCGCCGGCAATTCGGGACGCAGCTTCGGGAACCTGTCCAGCAGGGCGCCCGGGTCGGAATCCTGTCGCATCGTCATTCGAGGATTTCGGCGGTTCCCTGGCGGTCGTGGGCCGACAGCATAGGCCGACACCGGCACGATGCGACCCTTTTTCCGGCTTTCCAGGCGACCGTTCGCCGACTACCAACGCCTGGGTCAGGCGTTGGGGCGCGTTCTGGAGACCGGGGCTGGGGGATCTCGCGACCATGACTTGGCTTCAGCCCCGCCCGAGCAGCGCCTTTCGGACCATCCTGGCGGGGGGCTTCCTGCTGATGCTGGCCGCCAACCTGCCGGGGCACCTTTCGCTGGACTCGGTGGTGGCCCTGCACGAGGGGCGCTTCGGGGTGCGCGAGACATGGGCGCCGGCGGTGGTCTCGTGGCTGCTGGGGCGGCTTGACGCCATCCTCCGGGGAACCGGCTTGTTCGTCACCGCCAGCGCGCTGGTGCTCTACGTCAGTCTGGCGTCCTTGAGCGACCTTCGGCCGCGGTCCGCCTGGACCGGCCCGATCGCGGCCCTGGCGATCATCCTGACCCCCCAGCTGCTGCTCTACCAGGGCATTGTCTGGAAGGACGTCCTGTTCGCCAACCTCGCCGTGGCGGGGTTCGTCTGTCTGGCCCATGCGGCGAACCGTTGGGGCGCTCGGGCCAGCTTGGCGCCTCTGATCGCCGCCGGCCTGTGCCTGAGCCTCGCGGCCCTGGTGCGTCAGAACGGCCTGATCGCCGCCGCCGCCGCCGCCCTGGTGCTGGTCTGGCTGGCGCGCGGGCGCGGCTGGCGCAGGAGTCTGGCGCTTGGCGCGGCGGCGTTCGCCGCGGTGATGCTGCTGGCGGCCCTGATCAATTCGGCCGTTCAGCCCAGGACGGTCGCCTCGAATCTGCGCCCGGACGCCGGCCTGCGCGTCTTGCAGCACTATGACCTCGTGGGAGCCGCGGCGCACGACCCGGCCTTGCGGCTGGACGTGCTGGCCAGGACCAATCCCCAGGCGGCGGGGCTGATCCGGCGCCAGGCGGCCGATGTCTACTCCGGCGAACGCATCGACACCCTGGATCTCGACCCGGCGTTTCGGCGCGCCCTGTG
>CAXNKO010000120.1:0-6233 GCA_964202685.1 Caulobacterales bacterium | reverse complement strand
GCGGCGGCGGGCAAGCCCGGCCAATGCGGCTTCCATGTGCTGAACACCAATCTGGTCAACGCCTTCACCGCGCCGCCCGGCTGCCACGTCTATATCTCGCGCGGCTTGCTGGCGATCATCAACAGCGAGGACGAACTGGCCGGCGTGCTCGGCCACGAGGTGGGGCATGTGACCGCCAAACACGCCGGCAAGCGGCAGAAGCGCTCCATCCTGACCGGACTGGGCGTGCTGGCGGTGGGCGCGATCACCGGGTCCGAGCAGGCCGCCCAGCTGGCCGGCCAGGCGGCGCAGCTCAACGTGCTGAGCTACTCGCGCACCCAGGAGTTCCAGTCCGACGACCTGGCGGTGGGCTATATCAACGCGGCGGGCTATGCGCCGGCGGGGATGATCGACGTGCTGACGGCGCTGGACCGGGAGGACCGCCTGGGCAACCGCCTGCGCGGCGTCGAGGGCAAGACCACCGCCGTCTGGGCGCGGTCTCACCCGCTGACGTCGGACCGCATCAACCGCGCGGCCCAGCGCGCCGCTGCGCTCACCGTGGCGGGCTCGGCGAGCGAACGCCCGGCGCCGTACCTCGATGCGGTGGACGGCATGCTTTACGGCGACGATCCCTCCCAGGGCTTTGTCGATGGCCGCGTGTTCACCCATACCGGCCTGGGCATCGGCTTCTCGGCGCCGGTCGGCTACAAGCTCACCAACACCCCCAGCGCGGTGCTGATCAATAATCCTTCCGGGGCCCGCGCCCAGTTCGGGCTCGGCCAGGCGCCCGCTGACCGGCTCGAGGATTATGTCACCACCGGCCTGCAGAAGATCCTTGGCCAGACCCCGGCCCAGATCGGGCGGCGCCAGCGCGCCAACATCAACGGCTTCGCGGCGGTCTCAATCGCCGCCACGGCCCAGGCCAGTTCCGGGCCGGTGGAGGTGGCGATCACCGCCTATGCCGCGGAGGGCGGGCGGGCCTACCACTTCGTCACCCTGGCGCCGGCCGGACGCGGGCGGGAGTTCGATCCGCTGATCAACTCGTTTCACCGGCTCGATGCGCGGGAGGCCGCCGCCGCGCGGCCGCGCCGGATCGGCGTGGTCACCGTGCGGCCGGGGGATACGGCCGAGTCGCTGTCGCGCCGGATGGCGTTCACGGACTACCAGCTCGACCGCTTCCTGATGATCAACGGGCTGGACGCCAACACCCGACTGGAGCCCGGGCGGGCGGTGAAACTGGTGACCTTCGAACAGTGGTGATCGCGCGGCTGAAAGCCTGGGCGCGGGCGCTGAAGGCCGAGGTGCTGGCCCTGTGGATCGCCGCCCGCGACCGGCGCACGCCCTGGCTGGCCAAGCTGGTGGCGGGGGTGACGGCGGCCTACGCCCTCAGCCCCATCGACCTGATCCCCGACTTCGTGCCGGTGCTGGGCTATCTGGACGACCTGATCATCCTGCCGCTGGGGATCGCGGTGGCGGTGGGGCTAATCCCGAAGCCGCTGCTGGCCGAGTTCCGCGCCCGCGCCGCGGTGCTGGCGCTGCGCCCGGTGAGCCGCACGGCGGCGGCGGTGGTCGTGCTGGTCTGGGTGATGGCCGCGGCGGCGCTCGCCGGGGCGCTGACGGCCGCTCAGCGGGCGGAGAGCCCGCCGTCCAGCACCATGTTCTCGCCGGTGACCCAGCCGGCGGCGTCGCTGCACAGATAGGCCATGGCCGCATAGAGGTCGTCGGAAGTTCCCACCCGGCCCAGGGGAATGCGGGCCAGGATGGCGTCGAAGCCGGGCAGCTGGCCCTTGGCGCCGGAGAAGGCGCAGATCCCCGGCACGATGGAATTGACGGTGATGGCGTCCTTGCCCACCTCGCGGGCCATGCCGGAGGTCATCAGCTCCAGGGCGCATTTGGACAGGCCGTAGACATTGCCGCCGGTGGCCGACGCCGTGGAGGAGACATTGATGATCCGGCCGAAACCGCCCTGGCGCATCAGCGGCACGGCGGCCTGGTAGCCGTTCAGCACCCCGGTGAGGTTCACCCCCCAGGTGGCGTTCCACACTTCCGGCGGACAGTCGAGGATGCCGTAGGCCTCCGGCTCGCGCCACAGGGCGGCGTTGTTGATCAAGATGTCCAGGCGGCCGAACTCGGCCATGGTCCTGGCCATCAGGGCGTCGACGCTGGCGCGGTCGGTGACATCGGCCTGGACGGCGATGCAGCGGGCCCCGGCCTCGCAAGCCGCAGCGGTGGCGGTGGAAGCGTCCCTGATATCGGCCAGCACCACATGGGCGCCGTCCCGGGCGAACAGCCGGGCGAAGTCGCGCCCGAGGCCGCGGGCCGCGCCGGTGATGATCACCACGCGGCCGGTCAGATCGCTCATTGTCGACTCCTCAGGCCCGGGCGGCCACCCGCCGGGCGGCGGCTTCCTGCAGCAGGGGCTTCAGCTCGCGCTTCAGCACCTTGGCGTTCTGGTTGATCGGCAGTTCGGGCAGGATCAGCAGGGTGCGCGGCACCTTGTTGTCGGCCAGCCGGGTGCGGCAGAAGGCGATCAACTCCTCCGGCGTCGCCTGGGCGCCGGTCATCAGCGACACCGCCGCGGCCACATCTTCGCCCAGCACCTCGTGATCGACGCCGACCACGGCGGCGTCGCGCACCGCCGGGTGGTCGTGCAGCACGGTCTCCACCTCGATGGGGCTGATATTGTAGCCGCCGCGGATGATCAGCTCCTTGGAGCGGCCAGCCATGATCAGGTCGCCGTCGTCGTCGATGTAGCCCAGGTCGCCGCTCTTGGTCCAACCGCCGACCCAGCCCTTGGCCGAGCCCTCGTCGTCGCGCCAGTAGCGGCGCGGATTGGGCTGCTTGCCGCAGATCTCGCCGACCACGTTCTTCTCGGTGATCACCGCGCCGGCTTCGTCGCGCAGCTGCATGTGCGGCGGCAGCGGGCCGACGCAGCCGGGCTTTAGCAGCTGCTCAAGGGTCTGGGTGCCGCCGCCGATGCCGCCCTCGCTCATGCCGTAGGTATTGCGCATCTTCACGTGCGGCCAGAGCTTCAGCGCCCGGACCACGGAGTCGTGGGGCAAGGGCGCGGTGCCGGTCATGATGGTGCGCACATGGCGCCAGTCGGTGGCAGCCGAATCTGGGTGGTCGAGGATCAGCCGCAACATCGAGGGCACCAGATAGACGGTGGTGGCCTTCTTCTCCTCGACCATCTTCATGAACGGGGCCGGATCGAATTTCGGCAGGGTGAACGAGGCGTGGCCGAAGCCCAGCGGCAGCAGGCACTCGCCCTGCATGCCGCCGGCGCCGGTGAACGGCAGGGCGTGGGCGGTGCCGTTGAGGTGCTTGTCGACGCCCTCCGGGTTCATCCGCTGGGTCATGTCGGCGTGGGTGCAGACCACCCCCTTGATCTTGCCGGTGGTGCCCGAGGTGCCCATGATCAGGGCGTCGGACTGGGCGGTGAACTGCGACTGGTCCGGCAGGGCCTCGATGGCGCGGGGCATGTCGTCCACGGTCCAGACCTTCTCCAGCCCCAGGCCGTTGAGCTTGTCCGGCACATTGGTGATGGCGAAGCGCGGCTCGATCAGGGCGGCGTAGTCGCGGATCTCGGTGTCCGACAGCCGGGTGTTGACCGGCACGGCGATGGCGCCCGCCCGCATCACCGCCAGGGTGGCGATGGCCATCTCCACGGCGTTGTCGTTGTTGATCGGCAGGAACACCCGCTCGCCCGGTTTCAGGCCGGCCTTGGCCAGGC
This sequence comes from Caulobacterales bacterium, assembly GCA_964202685.1. Lineage (GTDB taxonomy): Bacteria > Pseudomonadota > Alphaproteobacteria > Caulobacterales > Caulobacteraceae > Phenylobacterium. The sequence continues at coordinate 2,521 of CAXNKO010000120.1, read as the reverse complement.
CGCCGCCAACCTCGTCGGCCTCCCGGTCCCACTGGCCGATGGTCAGCACCCGGCGGGTGTCGTCGTGGGCCACCCGGTCGGGGATCAGCCCGGCCTTGATCCTCAGAACGTCGGGAATGCGAACCGAACCGGGTGCGACCGCCATCTTTTGCGCCTGTGCCTGTGATTGGTGGCGACCGTCCAAGCCCATGGTTCGGGAAACGTCAAGCGATGGCGCGGTCAGGCGGTGCGGGTCAGCAGCGACTGGGCATTGCGCCAGCCGATCATCTCCCGCTCCGCAGCCGTGAGGTCGAGGCCGCGGAAGGTGGCGACATAGGCCGCGGTGTCCACCAGCGGATAGTTGGTGCCATAGATCACCCGCGCCGCGCCGATGTCGCGGACTGCCTCCAGCAGCCGCGCCGAGGTCCAGCCGCCCGGCTGGTCGATGCCGGTCAGCCGCAGGGACAGGTCGGCGTAGATGTTGCGGTGGGCGCGGGTGAGCCGGGCCACCTCGTCCTCGGCCCCCTGCCCCAGGTGGGCCAGCATGATACGCACGTCGGGAAACCGGCTGGCGACGTCGTGGAAGTGGCGCGGATGGCCCCAGGCCTGGTGGCCCAGCGCGCCCAGGGCCCCGCACTCCGACAGCACGAACACCCCGTGCCGCCGCGCTGTCTCCCAGGCCACGTCGATGCGCGGGTCGCTGGGCGGGATGTCGAGGAACATCGGCGCGATCTTCAGGCCGCAGGCGCCGGTGGCCAGGCGTTCGTCCGCCTCGGCCTCGATCTCGGCGCGGCTCATCAGCACCGGATCGACGCCCACGAGGCTCGACAGACGCTCGGGATCTTCCCTGGCCGCCCGCGCGCCCCAGGCGTTCAGCTGCTTCCACTGGTCGATGACGGCGCGCACGGCGGCGTCGCGGCTCTCGCCCGCCGCGACCCGGGCGGCGACCAGATCGTGGGCCGGCAGCCAGGGCACGATCAGGGTGCGGCTGACCCCGTTGGCCGCCATCAGTTCCAGCAGCTCGTCCACGTCGCCACGGTTGGGCGGCGAGACGCGGCCCACCCAGCCGAAGAATTCCCGCGCGGCGGCGATGCTGGGCTGGGTGTGGGTGTGGAAGTCGATCAGCGGCATGGGGCGATCTCCGGCCGGCGGGGGGCGAGGGGCGGAAGTTTGGCGCCAGGGGTTGGCGGGGGATAGATGCGGCGTTGGCGGTCAGGCGTGGCGGCGCCGGGACCGGGGCTCCGGGCACGAGCGAACGACCGGGTCCGACCCTTGCGGATGTTCTCCACAGCCGACACGGTCGCACCTGCGAAGGCTCAGGCGCTGGATTGGCGACGTGGCGATCTACGACCGTATCGGCCAGGGATATGCGAGCTATCGTCGAGCCGACGCGCGCATCGCCAAGACCATCGACGACGCCTTTGGGGACGCAGCCAGCGTCGTCAATGTGGGAGCCGGGTCAGGCTCATATGAGCCAAAGGGACGTCTGGTGCTGGGGATTGAGCCTTCCAGCGTCATGCGCCAGCAACGCCCCTCCGATGCCGCGCCTTGCATTCCCGGCATGGCCGAGTCGCTCCCCCTGGAGACGGGTTCCTACGATGCGGCTCTGGCCATCCTCACAATCCACCACTGGAGCGACGCAGCCGCCGGTCTGCGCGAAATGCGCCGCGTCGCACGCAAGCGCGTGGTGCTGCTGACCTGGGTTCCCGACGGGCCGGTGTTCTGGCTTACAAGGGACTACTTCCCGGAGATTTTAGCCATGGATCGGACGATCTTCCCGGGAACAGATGACCTTCTGTCTCTCATCGAGGCCAATACGGGTCCGGCCCACATCAGCACCGTGCCCATTCCCCACGATTGTACGGATGGATTCCTGGCCGCGTACTGGCGGCGTCCCGAGGCCTACCTTGATCCAGCAGTGAGACGCGCGATCTCCCCTTTCTCGCGATTTGACGCCGAAGCTGGGCTTGCGAAGCTCGGGGCGGATATCGACTCCGGCCGCTGGGCCGCCCTCAACGCGGAACTCCTGGCGCTGAGTGAGGCCGACTTCGGCTATCGCCTGATCCGTTGTGATCTCGCCGCCTAGGCGTCGGCGCGCCAAACTCCTGCAGCCCCTCCCCCGCGAACGTCCTCCCAGGGCTTGTCCCTGGGTCCATGACCGCAGGCGCGTCAGAAGGGGGCGCGGCGGCGCGGCGTTCATGGGCCCGGGAACAAGCCCCAGGGTGACGATCATCGGGACGCCGGCGCCCATGGTTTGACGTTCGGGTCTTGGAAAATCCGCCGCCGCGGGATTAAGTGCGCGCCGATGCGTGGGCGAGGGCCCACGCCCCAGATCGCCGGAGGAACCCCCCCATGAACCTGCCCCTGAAGATTTCCAACTCCGTCTATGTGGGCGGTGAGTGGATGAAGGCCTCCGGCGAGCCGGAGGCGGTGATCAACCCGGCCACCGAGGAAGTGATCGGCTTCGCCCCCGTCGGCGGCAAGGCCGAGGTGTCCGCCGCCATCGCCGCGGCGCGGGAAGCCTTTGACCGCGGGCCCTGGC
>CAXNKO010000119.1:0-6239 GCA_964202685.1 Caulobacterales bacterium | reverse complement strand
GCCACCACGCGGGCGGGCCTGCTGGCCACCCCGCTGCGCGACCGCTTCGGCATCCCGCTCCGGCTGGAGTTCTACACTCCCGCCGAGCTGCAGACCGTGCTCACCCAGGTGGCCGGCAAGCTGGGGGTGGCCCTGGACGCCGGCGGCGCGGCGGAGATCGCCGCCCGCGCCCGGGGCACGCCGCGGGTGGCCGGACGGCTGCTGCGCCGGGTGCGCGACTTCGCCGCCGCCGACGGCGACGCCGTGGTCACCCGCGCCGTCGCCGCCCGGGCCCTGGCCCGCCTGGAGGTGGACGAGGCGGGGCTGGATTCCCTCGACCGCCGCTACCTGCGCGCCCTGATCGAAAACTACGCCGGCGGCCCCGCCGGGGTGGAGACCCTGGCCTACGCCATCGCCGAGGCCCGCGACGCCGTCGAGGACGTCATCGAACCGTTCCTGCTGCAGCAGGGCTTCATCCAGCGCACCCCGCGCGGCCGCATGGCCTGCGCCAAGGCCTATGGGCACCTGGGGTTGGCCGAACCCCCCGCCGCCCCCAGGACGGACCTGTTCGGAGACGAGGCGTGACCGCCCCCGCCGCCGGCGCCTGGGAGGCCAACGAGCACCGCCTGCCGGTGCGGGTCTATTACGAGGACACCGACTTCACCGGGGTGGTGTTCCACGGCGCCTATCTGAACTTCTGCGAGCGCGGCCGCACCGAGGCCCTGCGCCTGCTGGGGGTCGGCCACACCGAGCTCAAGGCCGCCGATCCGCCCCTGGCGTTCGCGGTGGTGCGCATCGAGGTCGACTACCGCCGGCCGGCCAGCGTCGATGACGCCCTGGTGGTCCACACCGTCTTCGAGGGTTTCCGCGGCGCGGTGATGATCGTCGCCCAACGGGTCACGCGCGCCGGGGAACCGATCGCCGAGGCGCGCGTCCATGTGGTCAGTATCGGCCTCGACGGACGCCCACGGCGGCTGCCGCGGCTAATGGTCGAGATCCTAAAGCAAAGGGTTTTTTAACCCGACGCCTTATGTTCGCCACCAGGGCGATTCATCTCGGCTCGTCCCGAGCGTTACGCTGGAGCTTGCCCGCCGCATGGACCAAGTCGCGATCAGTCCAGACAGCTTCAATTTCCTCAATCTTTTCCTGCGCGCCACCTGGGTCGCCAAGCTGGTGATGGTCGGCCTGGCCCTGGCCTCGATCTGGTCATGGGCGGTGATCCTGCAGAAGGTGCTGCGCTTCTGGCGGCTGAACCGTGAGGCCGACGCCTTCGAGGATCAGCTGAGTTCCGGCCGCTCCATGGAGGAAATCGCCGCCGAGGCCGGTGACCACCCGACCCACGCCCTGCCGCGGATGCTGCAGGGTGCGCTCAGGGAATGGCGCGAGGCCCGCGCCCGCGGAACCCCCAACGAGAACCAGGCGGCGTTCCTGATCCAGCGCATCGACCGGGTGCTGGACGCCCTCATCGCCCGGGAAAGCCAGCGGGTGGAACAGGGGCTGGGCCTGCTGGCCATCGTCGCCACCGCCTCGCCCTTCGTCGGGCTGTTCGGCACCGTCTGGGGGATCATGCACGCCTTCCAGGCCATCGCCATCCAGAAGAACACCAACCTGGCGGTGGTGGCCCCGGCCATCGCCGAAGCCCTGTTCGCCACCGCCATCGGCCTGGCCGCGGCGATTCCGGCCTATATCGCCTTCAACAAGTTCTCCACCGACGCCGGCAAATTCGCCGCCCGCCTGGAGGGCTTCGCCGACGACCTCTCCACCGCCATTCAGCGCCGCCTCAGCGGGGGGGCCTGAGCCCATGGCGCTCTCCGCCCATGACGCCTTCGCCGCCGGCGCGACCTCTTCCCGCCGCCGGCGCCGCTACGGCCGCGGCCGCCGGGGCGCGCTCTCGGAGATCAACGTCACGCCGCTGGTGGACGTGATGCTGGTGCTGCTGATCATCTTCATGATCTCCGCGCCGCTGCTCACCGTCGGCGTGCCGGTGGAGCTGCCCAAGACCGAGGCCGGGGCCATGGAGGATCAGACCGACCCGCTGACCCTGTCGATCCGCGCCGACGGCGCGATCTTCGTCTCCGTGGGCGACAAGGACCGTCCGGTGGACTTCGCCCAGCTCTCGCCGCTGCTGACCGCCCTGGCCGACAACCGCACCGACAAGCCAATCTATGTCCGCGCCGATGGCCGCGCCTCCTATGAGGCGGTGGCGCGGGTGATGGCGTCGTTGTCGGTCTCCGGGTTCAAGTCCATCAATCTGATCACCGACACCGGCGGCCCTTCCTCGGGCAAGGACGCCGCCGCCGAGACCCCTGAGACTCCGCCCACGTGACCCTGGCCGTGACCCGCGACCGCGACTCCATGACCCCGGCCCTGGCCGGCTCGGCGCTGCTGCACCTCAGCGTGGCGGCGCTGTTGCTGCTGTCGTGGCCCTGGACCCGGGAGCTGAAGATGGGAACCGTGGTCCCGGTGCAGATCGTCAGCAACGCCCCCAATACCGACGTGCGGCCCGCCATCGAAGCCGCCGAGGCTGAGACCGCCGCCGCGCCCGAGCCCCAACCCGAAGCCAGCCTGCAGGCGCCCGCGCCCCCCGCGCCGGAACCAGTCCCGAAGCCTGCGGCCAAGCCGCCGCCGGTGGCCGAGAAGGCGCCAGGCAAGGCCCAACCCGCCGCCAAGGCCGCCACCAAACCCGCCCCACCCCAGGAAGTCGATCTCGACCGGCTGCTGGCCAGCGTCTCCAAGGCCGGGGGCGGCGCGCCCCGCTCCGCCGCCCCCCGCGGCCCCGTCCGCCCGGAGACCGCCCCCCAGGCTCGCCCCGCCGTGGGGACCGGGCTCTCGGCCATGGCCCTGGCCGGGCTGCAAACCGAACTGCAGCGCCGCTGGAACCCCAATTGCGACGTGGAGGGCGGCCGCGACGTCAAGGTGCGCGTCACCTTCACCCTGGGCGCCAGCGGCATGGTGGTGGGCGCCGTCAGCGCCGCCGGCGCCGAGCAATCGCCCAACTCCGTGGTGCGCGCCGCCGCCGAGCGGGCGATCCGCGCGGTCCATGCCGCCGCCCCCTTCCGCAACCTGCCGCGCGAGTATTACGGCGATCGGGTGGCGGTGAACTTCAACGCCCAAGAGGCCTGTTCATGATCATGCGGACCCCCCCCGCCCTGGCCCGCCGGTGGCTGCTGCAGGCGTTCGCCGCCCTGGCCCTGGCCGCCGCCGGCCTCGCCGCGCCCCAGGCCCGCGCCGAGATCGAGGTCGATGTGAACCGCGGCGACGTCCAGCCGCTGCCGGTGGCCATCGCCCCGTTGTCGGGCGGCCAGGTCGGCGCGGACATCGCGCGGATCATCACCACCAACCTGGAGAGCTCGGGCCTGTTCCGGCCGATCGATCCGGCCGCCTTCATCGAGCGGGACCTCAACGTCGCCATCCAGCCGCGCTACCCCGACTGGAAGGCCATCAACGCCCAGGCGCTGATCTATGGCGCGGTGGTGGAGGAGGCGGGCCGGCTGAAGGTGGATTTCCGCCTCTACGACGTGTTCGCCGAACAGCAGCTGCTGGGCCTGCAGTTTACCGCCAGCCCGGAAAACTGGCGGCGGATCGCCCACAAGATTTCCGACGCGGTCTATGAGCGGCTGACCGGCGAGAAGGGCTATTTCGACACCCGCGTCGCCTTCGTGGCCGAGAGCGGCACGCGCACCCGGCGGGTCACCCGGCTGGCGATCATGGACCAGGACGGCGCCAACCCCACCTACCTTTCCGACGGCGCCTTCATCGTCATGACTCCGCGCTTCTCCCCCACCAGCCAGGAAGTCACCTACATGGAGCTGCGCCCGGACGGCTCCTCCATCTATCTGCTCAATCTGGAGACCGGCCGGCGCGAGAAGCTGGGCCAGTTCGCCGGCATGACCTTCTCGCCGCGGTTCTCGCCCGACGGCAGCCAGGTGGCGCTCTCGGTGGAGCGGGGCGGCAACACCGACATCTATGTGATGAACCTGCGCAGCCGCGCCTCCACGCGCCTGACCTCCGACCCCTCCATCGACACCTCGCCGTCGTTCTCGCCGGATGGGCGCCAGATCGTCTTCAACTCCGACCGCGGCGGCAGTCCGCAGCTCTATGTCATGGGCGCCGACGGCTCGGCGCCCCGGCGCATCTCCTTTGGTCAGGGCCGCTACACCACCCCGGTGTGGAGCCCGACGGGGGAGTACATCGCCTTCACCAAACAGGTGGGCGGCAATTTCCACATCGGCGTCATGCGCCCGGACGGCTCGGCCGAGCGGATCCTCACCACCAGCTATCTGGACGAGGGCCCCACCTGGGCGCCCAACGGCCGGGTGCTGATGTTCTTCCGCGAGTTCCCCGGCGGCGGCCCGCGCCTGTGGACGGTGGACGTCACCGGCCGGGTGCTGCGCCCCAACGCCCGCCAGGGCTCCGGCTCCGACCCGGCCTGGTCGCCGCTGCTCAACTGACAACAGCGAGCAAGTGAGAACTTCGCGTGATAGGATATGTTCCAGTGATACGCCGGCCAAGGTCCCGGCCTTGAGTTTCAAAACCCCAAGTTAGAGGAGATGCCCCCGTGGCGATCACCAGCTTCACCACCAAGGACGCCGCCAGACTGGCGATGATTGCGGGAGCGGCCCTGTCGCTCGCCGCCTGCACCCCCAAGGCCAAGCCGGTGCCGATCGTCACGCCGCCCGTGGCGCCGACCACGCCGGCGCCCGCCTATACGCCGCCCACCGCCCCCGTCGCCCAGGGCCCGATCCCCGGCTCGACGCAGGACTTCGTCATCAATGTTGGCGACCGGGTCTATTTCGACTTCGACAGCTATGAAATCCGCGCCGACGCCGGCCCGGTGCTGGCCGCCCAGGCCGCCTGGCTGCAGCGCTATGTGGGAGTGATGGTCCGCATCGAGGGCAACGCCGACGAACGCGGCACCCGCGAGTACAATCTGGCCCTGGGCGCGCGGCGCGCCAACTCGGTGCGTGACTATCTGGTCAGCCGCGGGGTCGCCGCCGGACGCATCTCCACGGTGTCCTACGGCAAGGAACAGCCCATCGACCCGGGCACGTCGGAAGAGGCCTACCAGCGCAACCGCAACGGCCACACGGCGTTGATCTCCGGCGCCCGATAAACCGAACGGGGCGTCCGCCGCCGCGTGGACGCCCCCGCTTTCCCCGCTGAGGATGTATCTCCCCATGCGCCTGCGCCGCTTCGCTCCCGCCGCCATTGTCGCCGCCCTGCTGCTGGGCGCCGGCCTGGCGCTCGCCCAGACGCCGATGGACGATCCCTTGAGCGCCCGCGACGCCAAGCGGCTGGACAAGATGGAGAAGGTGGTGCGCGAACTGCGCTCGATCGTTTTCCAGGCCCGCGACATCGGCAAGCCGGTGGTGGTGCAGCCCGCCGAGACCGACTTCCAGGTGCAGGAGCTGACCCGCCGGGTCGGCGACCTGGAGCGCACCCTGACCCGAATGAACGGCCAGGTCGAAGGCCTGACCCATGACCTCGACCAGGCCCGCCGCGGCGAGGCCGCCGCTCAGGCTCAGGCCAAGGCCCTGGCCGACCGGCTGGCCGCGCTTGAGCAGCATGTGGCGGCCGAGGCGGCCCCGCCGCCGCCGCCCCTCGCTGACCCGGCGCCCGCCGCCGGCCCCACGGCCGCGGAGGCCTTCGTCCAGGCCCGCCAGCTGATGATGAACGGCGACTACCCCCAGGCCGAAACCGCCTGGCAGGACTATGTCGCCCGCCACGGCCAAACCCCAAGGGCGCCGGAGGCCCGCTACTGGCTGGGCAAGACCCTGGGCGCGCGCGGCGCCCATGGCGAGGCCGCCGCCGCCTATATCGGCGCGATTCGCGGCTGGCCCCAGACCGCCTGGGCGCCCGATGCGGTGGTGGAGCTGGCCCGCGAGCTCACCGCCCTGAAACAGCTCCCCGACGCCTGCCAGATGCTGGGCGAGTTCGACCGCCGCTACCCCAAGGCTCAACCCGCCGCCAAGAGCCGCGCCGTGGCCGCTCGCAGCCAGGCGAAGTGCGCGTAGCCAACGTCCACGCCGTCCTCGACGCGCGCCTGCGCCGCGACGCGGCCGCCCCGGTGGCGGTGGGATTCTCCGGCGGCGGCGATTCCCTGGCCCTGCTGCTCATCGCCCGGGACTGGGCCGCCGCGCGTGGACGGAACCTGCGGGTGCTGACCCTCGACCACTGCCTGCAGGCCGACGGCCGCGTCTGGGTGGACGCCTGCGCCGCCATGGCCGCCCGGCTGGGCCTGCCGTTCCAGGCCCTGGCCT
>CAXNKO010000118.1:0-6256 GCA_964202685.1 Caulobacterales bacterium | reverse complement strand
ATGGCGGCTGGCCACCAGCGGCGGCTTCCGCGGATTGCACGAGGCCTCGAGTTTCTCGGTGGGCGCCTCGGCCATCGCCGGCGACGGCGACAGCATGGAGAACGGCCACGACTGGCGCACGGTTCGCGGGGAGGGCGACCTGCCGGGCGCCGCCGCCATCGGCGCCGAGGCCGGCCGCCGGGCCGCCGCGCGGCTCGGCGCGCGCAAGATCGCCTCCACCACCGCCCCGGTGATTTTCGAGAACCGCATCGCCGCGTCCCTGCTGAGCCCGTTCGTGGGGGCCATCTCCGGGCCGTCCATCGCCCGGGGCACCTCGTTCCTGAAGGACCGGCTGGGCAAGGCGGTGTTCGCCCCCGGGGTCACCATCACCGACGACCCGCACCGCCGCCGGGGCCTGGGATCGACGCCCTTCGACGCCGAGGGGGTGGCCAACGCCCGGCGCAAGCTGATCGATTCCGGCGAGCTGACCACCTGGCTGCTCAACACCGCCACCGCCCGCCAGCTGGGCCTCACCTCCACCGGCCACGCGTCGCGCGGCCTGGCCGGACCGCCCGGTGTCTCCACCGCCAACCTGACCCTGGAACCGGGAAGCGCGGACCAGGCCGCACTGATGCGCGACGCCGGCGCCGGCCTGCTGGTCACCTCGATGTTCGGACCGTCCCTGAACGGCAATACCGGCGACTGGTCGGTGGGCTGCTCGGGGATCTGGTTCGAGGGCGGCGCGCCGGCCTATCCGGTGGCCGAGATCACCGTGGCCGGCAATCTGATCGACATCTACGCCCGCCTGGTCCCGGGATCCGACCTGGAAATCCGCGGCGCCTCCAACGCGCCCTCGGTGCTGATCGACGCCCTCGCCATCGCGGGGCTATGACCGCCGATCCCGATCAGGACCTGGCCCTGCTGCTCGATGCGGCGCTGGCCGCCGGCGCCCTGGCGCTCAGGCTGCGGGGGGCGGGCCTGGATATCCAGTACAAGGTGGGCGACTCGCCGGTGACCAACGCCGACCTGGCCTGCGACGCGCTGCTGACCGAACATCTGCGCGGCGTGCGTCCCGACTATGGCTGGCTGTCAGAGGAGACCGCCGACGATTCCGATCGCATGACGCGGCGGCGGCTGTTCGTGGTCGATCCCATCGACGGCACCCGGGCGTTCCTCAACGACCGGCCCTGGTGGGCGGTGTCGGTGGCGGTGGTGGAGGATGACCGGCCCATCGCCGGCGTGGTGTTCGCACCGCAGACCGGCGAGGTGTTCGCCGCCGCCGTGGGCGCCGGCGCGACCCTCAACGGCCAGCCGATCCGGGTCAGCAACACCGCGGTGCTGGAAGGGGCGGGTTTTGTCGGCGAGCCCCGGCTGTTCACCCATCGCCCCTGGCCCCTGGCCTGGCCGGATATGCGGGTGGAGCCGCGCAACTCCACCGCCTATCGGATGTGCCTGGTGGCGTCAGGGGAGTTCGACGCCACCATCACGCTGGCGCCCAAGCACGACTGGGACCTGGCCGCCGCCGACCTCATCGCCCGGGAGGCCGGCGCGCTGTGTGGCGATCACCTGGGCCGGCTGTTTGCCTACAACGGCCCAATTCCCAGGCAATCCAACCTGCTTTGCGCCACGCCCAGCCTCGCCCCATTGATCCTGGCGCGTCTGGCGCATATCGGCGAGTCGCAACCTGTGTCCTCAACCCCCAAGTCCTGAACATGCCCGACAAACAGCTTCTGCATATCGTCATCGGCGGCGAACTCGCCGACCTGGAACACATCGCCTTCAAGGACCTCAAGAAGGTCGAGTTCGTGGGCGCGTTTCCCAACCACAAGGCCGCCGTCAAGGCCTGGCGCGCCCGGGCCCAGGCCACCGTCGACAACGCCCTGATGCGCTACTTCATCATCCACGCCCACAAGCTGCTCGACCCGCTGGAGGACGAGGATCACCCGCACTGAGGGGACGGCGGCCTACTCCCGCTTCAGCACACCCTCCGTCAGCGCCCGGCCCCACCAGCGGGCGCGGAAGTCGGCCTTGATGGCGGCGGGGTCGTAGGCGGGGCTTTCCACCCAGTCCAGGAACGACTGCCCCTTGGGCTCCCCCTCGGCCAGGTAGCGCTGGAAGATGTAGTCGAGCACGCCGGTCTTGCCGGCGCGGACGTGCAGATAGCGCGGGTGGAGCTGGTCGAGGGCCTCGCGGATCGACCGGCCCTGGCGGAAGTGCCTGTAGAGGACGCTCATGATCCCCGCCCGGTCCGCCCCGGACTTGCAATGCATCATGGCCGGATATTCCACCGTCTCGAACAGGCGCTTGGCCCCCAGCACCCGCTCGCGGCTGGGAACCTCCCGCGAGGTGATGGTGAAGTCCACCAGGGTCAGGCCCAGATCGTCGCAGGCGGCCTTCTCCAGGGCGTGGAAGCTGGCGTCGAAGCCGCCGCGCAGATTGATCACGGTGCGGACCCCGGCCCGTTTCCAGGCCGCCAGCTGGTGGGGCCAGGGCTGGTTGGCGCGGGCCAGCTCCTCGCTGATCCAGTGGGCGTTGCGGAACCCCAGCCGCAGATAGGCGTGATCGTTCCACAGGTAGTCGAGATAGGTCCTGAACCGCCCGGCTGGCGTCGAGAGATCGAAATCGGCCAAGTCGCGCTCCCGTAGCGGCTGGCCCTAACTAGGGCTTGTTGAGATTCATGGCGAGTGAATCACGGATGCGGCCTTGCCGAGGCCGATTGCGCGCCGCCATAAAATCGCCGGCTGCGGCAGGGAGGGTCCGGATATGCGCGGGAGACTTGAATTGCTGGCCCTGGCCGCCGCGGTCCAGCTCACCGCGGGGTCCGCCCCGGGACGCGCCGCCGCGGCGCCGGCGCTGGGCTTTCCGGTGGCCTGCACGATCGGACAGGGTTGCGAAGTGCAGCACTATGTCGATCTCGACCCGGGCCCGGGGGTGCGCGATTACCGGGGCGGGCGGCGCACCTATGACGGTCACAACGGCGTCGACATCCGCATCGCCGACATGGCGGCGCAGCGGCGCGGCGTCGATGTGCTGGCCGCGGCGGCGGGCAAGGTGCTGCGGGTGCGTGGCGGCATCGCCGACATCTCCGTCCGGGCCACGGGTTTGGCGCAGGTCGCGGGTCGGGAATGCGGCAACGGGGTGGTCATCGACCACGGCGACGGCCTGCAGACCCAGTATTGCCACCTGGCGCTGGGCAGCCTGAAGGTGGCGGCCGGCCAGAGCGTGGCGGCGGGCCAGGCGATCGGGCGCATCGGCGTGTCCGGGCAGACCGAATTCCCGCACCTGCACCTGAGCGTGCGGCGAAACGGCGCGGTGGTGGACCCGTTCGCCCCGGCCCCGGGCGCCGGGCCGCTTTGGACGCCCGAGGCGCTGAAGGCGATGGGCTACAAGCAGGGCGCGATCCTCAACCTGGGCTTCGCCGCCGGACCGGTGAGCATGGAGGCGGTGGAATCCGGGGCGGTGGCGCCGCCGGGCGCCGATCCCGCCGCTCTGGTGGTCTTTGGCCGGGCCATCGAGCTGGAGGTCGGCGACGAGGTGGAAATCCGGCTGCTGGGGCCGGGCGGGGCGGTGCTGGCCCAGAGCCGCACGCCGCTGGACCGCGACAAGGCCCAGTATCTGGTGTTCGTCGGCCGCAAGCGCCCGGCGGCGGGGTGGCCGCAGGGGGGCTATCGGGCCGACTACACGGTCCACCGGCGCGGTCGCCCCGTGCTCAGCCGCTCTGTCGGGCTACGCCTATGATCCCTCGGGGGCGGCCACCGTAACCACGCCGAACTTGGCCATCCACAGCAGGCCGCGCTCCAGGAAAAAACGACGGGTCGGCGGGACGAGGGCGAGGATCTCGGCCAGGCTCAGGCTGCCCCGCGCCGCCAGCTGTTCCACCACCGCCGTGGTCTCCTCAGGGGTGGGAAAGCCGGTGGTGTAGTAGCCGGCCAGGGGGCCGCGCAGCCGTTCCAAGGCGCCGGCGACGGTCATGCCGGCGGTGAGGGTCAGGCGGCTGTCGGGCTCCAGCCGGTGGGTGGCGTAGCCGGCGAACACCCGGAATGGATCCATCCGCCAGGGGTTATCGGGCAGGTGGGCCGGCCAGGGGGCGGGTGGACTGGCCAGCCGCCGGGCGTTCAGCTCCCCCCACAGCGCCTGGTAGCGCGGTACGATCGCCGCCCAGTCGAACTCGGCCCGGGCGTGGGCCTGGGCGGCGTCGCCCATCTGACGGCGGATATGCGGGTGACGCACCAGGGTGGCGATGGCGTCAGCGGCCCGGCCGATATCCACGGCGGTGAACTGCGAGGCCGCACCGACGTAATAGTCATAGGGCAGCCAGTTGTTGGCGTAGCGGTGGGCCAGGTCGACCCCCAGCCCTGGCCTTGGCGTCCAGGTGGGGATGCGGAAGCCGTCGATATTGTCGCGCACGGTGTCGCGGTAGCCGTCCCAGTCGGTGACCACGCTGGGCAGGCCCGCGGCCATGGCCTCCAGCGGGGTGAGGCCGAAGGTCTCCTGGACGTTCTCCGACAGGCTGATGAACAGGTCGGCCACCGACCAGATGGAGAACCGCGTGTCCCCCGGGCGGCCGTCCACCACCAGGTAGCGCACCGAGGGGCAGAGGCCGCGCGCGCCGGCATGGTAGGCGGCCTCGCCCTCCGCATCCTCCGCCCAGCCGGAAAGCACCCAGACGATCTCGCGGCCGGTGGACTGGGCGGCCTCTTCCAGGGCCAGGGCCATGACGGCGGGGTTCATCTTGCCCTTCAGGCTGAAGCGGCCGACGTAGAGGGCCACCACGGCGTCGTCGGCGATCCCCAGCCGGTCGCGCCAGGCCTTGCGATGGGCGTCGGTGCGGACGAAGTCGCCGGTGTTGATCCCCAGCGGAATGGTGGCCAGCTGCGGCTCGGGGGTGCGGCGGGGCCCGAACTGCCAGGCGAAGTAATCGCGCAACCCCTCGAGCTGGGCCTCGACGGCGGCGCGCACCGCATGGCTGGTGCAGATCAGGGCGTCATGGGCCTGGGCGGGGGACAGCAGCAGCTGGCCGATGTCGGCCTGGATCTCGGCGCTGGCGGTGGTGTGGGTCAGGCCGCACAGGGCATAGGCGCTCTCCCCGAACGGGCGCCGCTGCCAGGCCTCGCGGCCGACGAAGGGGCCGGTGAGCTGGACGACGCCAGGGTTGGCGAGCTGCTGTCGCGCCCGCTGATCGATGAGGTCCACCGGGCGATCGGGGGGGTGCAGGGCGGCGACCATCGCCTGCAGCTCCCGGGGCGGACGCCCGGCGACGTTCCACAGGCGGAACCGGTCCACTTGGGCGTGGCGCAGCAGGCCGCGCAGGAAGCTTTCCCCGGCGGAATGGCGGCCCATCAGCCACTCGCCGGTGGTCTGAAAGGCTTCCGGGTCGAGGTAGATGGCGGCGTTGGCGCTCACGACGGCGGCTTCAGGCTGTCATGGGCCGACCGCAGCAGGCGCACCATCAGGGCGCGCCCCTCCGGCCAGCCGGGGACATCGTGGCCGATATGGGGATCGGCCACATAGAGGCGGACGTGGGGGTTCGCCATCAGCCGCTGCCGATCCTGGTCGTCGGTGAGGGAGGGCCGCGCCGGCAGCTCGCGGGGCGGATTCATTGGAACCCCGCCACACAGGACCGAAACGGGGACACTGATACTGTCGGCTAGATGCTCGTAATCTCGGTTCTCGCAGCCGGTCAGGGTGACGCCGAACAGATCGAAGAGATAGCGGTGCAGGGGCTTCTCAGAGGCAAGCTGATCCATGCGGGTCCGCAGGTAGGCGATCAGCGGCCAGAGCTTGGCGGTGGAGAGGAACGGCTCCACCAGCACCAGGGCGCGGACGCTGGGTGCGCGCATGCCCATGGCCACCAGGGCGCCGGTGGACACCCCCAGCACCACCACGGGCTGGCTGGGAAACAGCCGCGTGACCACGGCGTCATAGGCCGCGGAAAAGGTCGCGAAGCTGGGCTCGCGGAAAATCGGGCTCTTCATGCCCGGCAGGGCGCCCACCACCACATCGCCGGGAAAGTCGTCGATGAGGTCGTGCAGATAGTCCTTGGGCGGAAACATCCCGCCGATGGCCAGCAGGGCGGGCCGGTTCGCCGCGGCCTGAAGCCGTCCGACCAGCGGCACCGGGCCGAGCGGGGTGTGGATGACAAGGCGATTCATCGATCCGGCTTACCCCACGGCGCCCGCCTTGGGCGAGCGTTCCCTCATTCTCCGATGCGCCGGAAAAGAAAAGGGCCGCCCCGAAGGGCGGCCCTTGCAGAGATCGTCCAGGCGCCTTGGCCTAG